>DATGHB010000525.1:0-8852 GCA_035308265.1 Roseiarcus sp. | reverse complement strand
TCTTCACCCCCTGGTTCCCGGACGCAGTGAAGAATCCCGAGGCCGCCAAGGCGTTTATGGACGCCTGGAAGGGGGCCAAACTGGATGTCGGCGGCCTGACCGAGGGCTTCCGCGGATGGGACGGGATTTACACCATCGCCGCGGCGCTCAAGGACGCCGGCGGGAAAACGGACTCGGCGGCGATCACCAACGCGCTGTGGGGCGTCCATGTGAAGGGCGTCAACGGCGACATCGCGTTCATCAAGCAGGGACCGGCCGGCAAGGAGAGCGGCCAGAGCGTGCCCAGCGTCTATCTGGTCAAGATCGACGGCGGCAAGGTCGCCAAGGACTAGAGGCTTCGCTTCGCCGCGGCCGAACCGTAGGTCGTCCCTTCTCCCCGCTCGCGGGGAGAAGGTCAGGATGAGGGGCGAAGAGGTTGGCCGCCGACGGCGAATTGCCTCGCCCCTCACCCCAACCCTCTCCCCGCAAACGGGGCGGGGGGTTCCGCGCGGCGGCTCCAGCCGACGCAAAATACTCTGACAGTTCTGAGTGACGCCGACCCGTGGAGGAATTCTTCCAGCATTGCGTGAACGCCTTCATGCTCGGCGGCATCTACGCGCTGCTGGGCATTGGGCTCACCCTCATCTTCGGCATCATGCGGGTGGTGAACTTTACCCATGGCGAGCTCTACAGCTTCGGCGCCTATATGGTGTTCGCCCTGGTCATGCTGCTGCATGTCAATTTCTTCGTCTCGCTGGCGCTGGCGATGGCGCTTGGAATCGCGCTTGGCGCTGCGATCGAGTTCACGCTGCTGCGGAAATTGCGCGGCGCTGACATCGACACGACGATGCTGGTGATGATCGGCGCCTGGATCGCCATGCAGAACCTCGAGCAGCTGGCATGGTCGGGCGTGGCCAAGTCGGTCAGGACGCCCTTTCCATCCGCTCCGCTCGTGCTCGGAGGGCTTTCGGTCGCGTGGAGCCGGCTGTTCGTGTTCGCGGTCGCGACCGTCCTGATTGGCGCGACCTACGCTCTGGTTGACCGCACGCGGCTTGGCCGCGCGATGCGCGCGACCTTTCAGGACAGCGACGCCGCGCAGCTGATGGGCGTCGACATCGACCGGGTCTATCTTTCGACTTTCGCGCTTGGCTCCGGACTCGCCGCGGCGGCCGGCGCGCTGCTCGGTCCGGTCTTCGTCGTCTCGCCGGGGATGGGCGATCTCGCGGCGCTCAAGGCCTTCGCGGTCGTCATCCTCGGCGGAATGGGAAGCATCCCCGGCGCCACCATCGGCGGCTTCCTTCTCGCCTTCATCGAGGAGATGGGCGCGGGCTATGTATCGTCGGGCTATCGCGACGCGATGGGCTTCCTGCTCATCATTCTCGTGCTTATCGTCCGCCCGACCGGACTGTTCAGCCGCAAGGAGCGGATCGGATGAGGCGCGCAGCGACCGCGGCGCTTCTCGCCTTTCTCATCTCGATCCCCCTTTGGGTCGGCAACCTGTACGTCCTGCACGTGCTGATCGTGACCGGGATCTTCACCATCGCGGCGATGAGCCTCAACCTGCTGCTCGGCTACACCGGCCAACTTAGCCTCGGTCACGTCGCTTTCTTCGGCATCGGCGCCTATGTGTCGTCGCTGGTGTCGCTCGGCTTCTCGGTGCATCTCGCGCCCGACTGGCTAGTGACGCTCAATCCGCAACCCGTCTGGTTCGCGATGCTCTGGGCCATTGCGATCTCGGGCTTTTGCGGCTGGGCGATCGGACGCATCTCCTTCAAGGTGCGCGGCGCCTATTTCGTGATCGTCACCATCAGCTTCGCGGAGGTGGTGAGGCTGGTCGCGCTGAACTGGGACGAACTGACCAACGGCCCGATGGCGCTCAACAACATCCCGCCGCTCAGCCTATCGATTCCCGGCGTGATCGACTTCTCCTTCATCGGCAAGGTCCCAAACTACTATCTCGTCCTCGCCGCGGCGATCGTCGCTTATGTGGTGATCGCGCGGCTCGTTCACTCTCAGGCCGGCCGGGCGATGATCGCGCTCAGGGAGAACGAGCCGCTCGCCATGTCGGTTGGGATCGAGGTCACGCGCTATCTCGTGCTCTCCGCGGTGGTGTCGGCGGCGATCGCGGGAATGGCAGGCGCGCTCTACGCGCAATACATCCAGATCGTCGATCCCAACATCTTCCTGTTCATCTATACTGTGACGATGGTGATCATGGTCGTGGTGGGCGGCAAGGGCACGCTCGCCGGCCCGATCGTCGGCGGCATGATTTTCGGGCTCTTGCCGGAGGGCTTGCGCTCGCTCGAGATCCCGCCCGAGCTGCAGTGGGTCGCTTACGGCGTCCTGATGATCGTGATCGTCTCGATCATGCCGAGCGGCATCGTCCCGGCGCTCGCACGCTGGTGGAACGATCGCGTCCACGCGAACGCCAGGCCGGCTGAAGCTTCGCAGGCCGACGCGAGACAGGCCGCGCAATGAACGGAAATCCGGCCCTTTCGGTCGATCGACTGTCGATCCGCTTCGGCGGCGTGACCGCCGTTGAGGGCATGACCTTCGCCGTTCAGGAAGGTGAGGTGCTCTCGCTCATTGGCCCGAACGGCGCGGGCAAGACCTCCGCGTTCAACGCCATCACCGGCTATCTGCCGGCCGCCGCGGGCGACATCGTCTACCGCGGCCGACCCCTCAATGGGCTTAAGCCAAGCTCGATCGCCGCGCTTGGAGTCGTGCGCACATTTCAGAAGACCAGCGTTTTCTCCGGGCGCACCGTCATCGACAACGTTCTCATCGGCCTTCATCTGCAATCGCGGCAGCATCCGCTGGCGATCATCCTCGGCCTGCCATCGATTGCGCGCGAGGAAAGGCGCCTGGTCGAGAAAGCGCGCGAGGTGTTGCAGTTCGTGGGGATCGAATCCCGCAAGGATGAGCTTGCCTCCTCTCTGGCCTATGGCGAGCTCAGGCTGCTCGAGGTTGCCGTCGCGCTGGCGGCGAGACCGGCGCTTCTTCTCTTGGACGAGCCGGTCGCCGGCATGAACTCGATCGAGACGGCGAGCTTCATGGAGACGCTCGGGCGCATCCGCGCGAGCGGCGTCACGGTCCTCCTTGTCGAGCACGACATGAAAATGGTGATGCGCATTTCGGATCGCGTCCTGTGCCTCAATCAGGGCCGCATCATCGCCGATGGCTCGCCTTCGGAGATCCAGCGCCATCCGGAGGTCATCCGCGCCTATCTTGGCGAAAGGCACGCTCGTGCTGAGGGTTGAGGCCCTGACCTGCCGCTATGGCAAGATCACTGCGGTCAGCGAGCTCACGCTCGAAGTCCATCGCGGCGAGCTTGTGTCGCTGATCGGCGCGAACGGCGCCGGCAAGACGACGACGCTGAAAGCGATCTCCGGGCTGGTCGCGCCCGCAGGCGGACGCCTCGTCTTCGAGGGCGAGGATATCACCGGCGCCCCGGCGCGCCGCATTCTCGAGCTCGGCATCGCTCATTGTCCGGAAGGGCGGCGGATCTTTCCCCACATGACGGTGATCGAAAACTTGCAGATGGGCTGCCATCTGCGCCGCGATTCGCGCGAGGTCGCAGCCGACATGGCGGGATTCTTCGACCGCTTTCCGATCCTCTACGACCGCCGCGCGCAGATGGCCGGCACGCTCTCCGGCGGCGAGCAGCAGATGCTGGCGATCGCGCGGGCGCTCATGTCGCGCCCAAAGCTCATTATGTTCGACGAGCCTTCGCTCGGTCTTGCGCCGAACATCGTCGATCGCGTCTTTGACGTCATCAAGAGCCTCCAGGCTCAGGGCTCAACCATCATGATGGTCGAGCAGAACGCGTTCGCCGCGCTGGAGCTATCGGACAGGTCCTACGTCATCGAGCAGGGGCGCCTCACCCTGACCGGGACCGGCAAGGCGCTGCTCGAAAATCCGCAGGTGAAGGCGGCCTATCTCGGCGCCTGATTTCGCTAACGCCTCATTGGCGCGTGACTTTGTGCGTGCGAGAGCAGCGGACCATCGCAGCTCCGCTTCATGGGTAGCGCGTCGCAAGATACGCGTTGGCGACCTGCTCATCGATCCGGCGGGGGACCGGAACGACGCAGTCGCTTGCGGCGACTTGCCCAAGCGCAATCGCCTCGAGGCAGCGTGCCTGCAGCGCAAACCCAAGGTCCATCGATTTGATCGAATTGCCCATCGGCCGCGGCCCCGCGAGGTTGACCATGTGGCCGCCGGCCAGAATACGAATCCTTCGGCCGTCCGCGAGCGTCAGTTCCTCGACGCCGTCCGCGAAGCTCGATCGCCCCGTCACATCTGGTGCCGAGGCCATCGCCTCCGCCTCGATCTCGACGGGAAAATGTCCGGCGTTGGCGAGGATCGCCCCGTCCTTGAGCAGTGGCAGATCCGTCTCGCCAATGACACCGCGTCCGCCGGTCACGGTTATGACGAGGTCCGCGCCGGCGAGCGCGGCCTCGCGGCCCGGCGTGTCATAGCCGTCGAGATGGGCTTGGAGCCGTTTCAGCGGATCGCGATCGACGACGCTCACCCTGGCGTTGGCGGCGCGGAAATTGGCCGCCACTCCGCGCCCGCAGGCGCCATAGCCGAACACCGTGACACGCTGCCCGTTGGTCACCCGGTTGGTGATCCGAATATAGGATTCGAGCACGCTTTGACCCACCGCGTGCTCATTCTCGGCGAATTGCTTGATCAGACTATCGTTGATGACGAGGATTGGCATCGCCAGCTCCGCCCGCAGCGGCGCGAGGCGCATCCGGCCCGAGGTGGACCCGGAGGTTTTTCAGGGCGTCCAAGCCTTGTCTTCCCGGCCCTGCCTCGCCTTGCCCTGTGTGGTTGTCGCCGTCTTTGACCGCTGGCCTTTGGTCTCTGGACCCTGGCCCCTGGCCCCTGGCCCCTCGGGGCGCTCGTCGCTCGACACTTGGCGCTGGGTGCCGGCGCGGGAAGCCGCCTCGGACAACCACGAAGGTAATACGGACACGCCAATGTGGCCAAATCGCGACAACTGCATGCACCTGCCGCAGCCTGCAAATTCGTGCTTTGCGCAGACAGAGCGCAGACAGAGTCATTTTCTGTCTGCGCGTTTATCATCTAAGTCTCTGATTATTGGCGTCCCGGAGAGGACTTGAACCTCTGACCCCAGGTTTAGGAAACCTGTGCTCTATCCAGCTGAGCTACCGGGACTCTGAAAATCAACGACGCCGGGTCAAAACCCTTGTGGACAAGTTAAACCCCGCGCGGCATGTCCATAGCATGAACTTCCGCGTCGCGCACCGCTTCGCGCCGGCTTATCGCGTCCGGCGCCTCGGGCTCGCGTGCGCGGCGCTCACCGCGATCGTGCTCGCCTCTCCCGGCCTTGCGGCTTGCGGGCGGCCGGCCGGACCCGTTGAGGCGGTCAGCGTTGACCAGCGGCTCGATATCGAGCTTGGTGACGGCAGGACTGTGAGGCTGGGCGGGCTGGACGCGCCCAACGCGAATCGCGGCTCACCGGAAATCGCGAAGGCCACGCGTGAGTTTCTGAGCGAGCGCCTGCTCGGCCGGGAAGCGGATCTTATCCTTTTGGCCGGCGGAACCGATCGCTGGGGCAGGGTGGTCGCCGACCTCAACGTGTCGGGCTCGGACCCGGAATCGACGGCGGCGGCGCTGCTGGCGGCGGGTTACGCCCGCGTCCGGCCCGAATTCGAGACCCGCGGTTGCGCCGCCGAGCGGCTTATGATCGAAGAGGGAGCGCGCCAGGCGGGACTGGGCATATGGCGTGACCCCGATTTCACCGTGATCCAATCGTCCAATTCGGCCGAGCTGCGCCGCCGGTCTGGCAGATTTGTGGTGATCGAAGGCCCGGTGCGGAGGGTTGGATTTGCGCGCTCGCGCCTGTATCTTGAGCTTGTCCCGCGCGATGGCCCGACGATCGTCGTCGCGCGAAAACTGGAGACGGCGCTCGCGCGAGAGGGACGGGCGGTCGGCGCTCTGGTCGGACAGACGATCAGGGCCCGCGGCGCCCTCGATGACCGGTTCGGTCCGAGAATCGAGGTCGCCGACCCGGCGATGATCGAAATCGCGCGTCCCGCCGACGCGCCAGGAGAAGCGAAGCCGCATCCATGACCGGCGAGCCGGACAATCTGGGACGCATGGCTGCGCCCGGGCGCGGGCGGCGCTTTCCGATCGCGCTCATGGCCGGGTTGCTCATGGCCGGGTTCGCGCTGGTTCTCGCGGCCTGCGCGCCGATCGATCCGCCGCCGACCCCGATCAGCGTCTTGCCCCCGGCCGCGCCGCGCGCCGCCTCGAGCGAGAAGGCCAACCCGGAGCGCAGGCGTCTGATCGCGGCGTTTGGCGGCGTCTACACGGCGCCGGCGACCCAGGCTTATCTCGATGGCGTTCTCATGAAGCTCGCGCCGCCGTCGGACGGCGCCGGGCCGGCCTACCGTCTCACCGTGCTCAATTCGCCGATCGTCAACGCCTTCTCCCTGCCCTCGGGAGACATCTTCATCACCCGCGGGCTTCTTGCGCTCGCCGACGACACCGCCGAAATCGCCGCCGTCATGGGTCATGAAATCGGGCACATCACCGCGCGCCATGCGACGCAGCGAGCCGAGTTCGAAAAGACGACCGCATTGTTCTCGCGCGTCAATTCGCAGGTGCTCGGCGAGCGCGAAGCTCAGGACGAAGTCGACGCCCGATCGAAGCTTGCGATCGCCCGGTTCTCCCGCGAGCAGGAATTCGCCGCCGACCAGATCGGCATCAGGACCATCGCCCGCGCCGGATACGATCCCTACGCCGCGGCTCGATTCCTCACCGCGCTCGGCGAGTGGAGCGCGTTTCGCGCCCAGGTCTCGGGCGCCGGCTCCGCCAACCGTCCCGACATGATGGCCACCCATCCCTCGACGCCCGAGCGCATCGCCCAGGCGAACGCGGCGGCGCGGCAATATGGACCGCCGGGGACCGGCGAAACCGGGCGCAACGCCTATCTCGCCGCCATCGACGGCCTCGCCTTCGGCGATGACCCGTCCCAGGGCGTGGTGCGCGGCGAGGCCTTCGTTCATCCGAAACTCGGTTTCGCCTTCGATGCGCCCGATGGCTTCACCCTCGACAACCAGCCGGCCGCCCTGATCGGTGTCGGCCAAGGAGGCGGCGAGGCGCTGCGTCTCGACAGCATCGCGATTCCCGAGTCGACCCCGGTCACCGACGCGATCGGCTCGGACTGGATCGACGGAGTCAAGACGACAGCGATCGAAGCGAGGACGATCGGCGGTCTCGAGGGCGCGACGGCCGTCGCCAAGGGCGACCAGTGGAGCTTCCGCCTCGGGGCGGTGCGCCTGAACACACGGCTTTATCGCCTCATTTACGCCGCCCATGATCTCTCGCCAGCCGTCGATTCGCGCTTCATGGCCTCGCTCGATTCGTTCCGTCCCCTCACCCCGCAGGACTCGGCGCTGGCCGCGCCGGAAAAGATCAAGATCGCCGAGGCGGCGACCGGCGACACCGCCGAAACCTTGGCCGCGCGGATGGGCTTTCTGCCGCAATGGCTCGATCAGTTCCTGATTCTCAACGGCCTCGAGCGCGGCGCCGACCTCGTTCCCGGGCAGCGCTACAAGATTGTCGTCCGTTGAGCGGCGCGGGCGAGCGCGGGCGCCTGACCGGACGTCTCGTTGTCGCCACCCACAATTCTGGCAAGCTGCGTGAGATCGACGAACTGCTGAGGCCCTTCGGCGTCGAGCCGGTCGGCGCCGGCGCCCTCGGCCTTGCCGAGCCCGAGGAGACCGGCTCGACCTTCCGCGACAACGCCGTGCTCAAGGCTGAAGCCGCCGCGCGCGGCTCGGGGGTCGTCGCGCTTGCCGACGATTCCGGACTTTGCGTCGACGCGCTCGACGGCGCGCCGGGCATTTACTCGGCGAGGTGGGCGGGCGCGACAAAGGACTTCCGCGTGGCGATCGCCCGCGTCGACAGGGAACTCAGGGCCCGCGCCGCGAGGCCGCCGTGGCGGGCGGCCTTCATCAGCGTGCTGGCGCTGGCCTGGCCTGGCGGGGCGGTCGAGACTTTCGAGGGTCGGGTGGATGGGACCCTCGTCTTCCCGCCGCGCGGAACGGCCGGGTTCGGCTATGATCCGATCTTTGTTCCGGACGGCCATGGCCGCACCTTCGGCGAGATGAACTCGGAGGAGAAGCACGGGCTTCCCGCCGACGGGTCGCTTGCCCTCTCCCATCGCGCCCGCGCCTTCCAGAAGCTCGCCCGGGCGCGGCTCATGAGCGACGACCAAAGCTAAGCCGAGCGCAGTCCCTTTGGATTGTCTTGATCCTCGCGGTTTCGACCCGAAACCCCCCATTTCCGACTATTGGATTCTCTTGGATTTCCTTGGATTCTCTCGTCCGAATCATGACTTATCAATGGGTTACGCGAGATTTTCGCGGGCAAAATTTTCGCCGCCCTTTTCACCGCGGTTGAGAGGCGTCGACTTGAGCGCCGCGGCCAAGGCCATGCGGATGAACGGAATGTTCATGAGTCAAGCTTAGCCGTATTTCTGATTGTCCGCAAGACATTGTTGACCCTTGCTTGCCGGCGTCTTGGCGGTCCCCGGACTTGATCCGGGGATTGACCCGGCCATCCATGAGAACACCGTCGCCTCCACATAACGCGCTGAACAAAAATGATTATCCGTACCGACGACCGACGGGAGGGCGGGGCGCCGCGCCGCCAGTCGGCCGCCGTCGCGATATTGGGGTGGCCGGGCGCGGCGGCTTCTGGCAGAAGAGCGCTGCCAGGCCGCTCGGTCGGCGAGACGGGGTTCCCACAAATGCAGGTGGAAGAGACCGCGATTCCGGCGGTCAAGATCATCATTGCGAAGAAGCACGGCGACGCCCGCGGGTTCTTCTCCGAGG
>DATGHB010000524.1:0-3530 GCA_035308265.1 Roseiarcus sp. | reverse complement strand
CGATAGGGCTTCTCATCGAGGGCGTCGGGATCGAGGGCTGCGCCGAAATAGTGCCCGCTCGCCGCCGCGGCCGAGCCGAGCGTGACTTCGCCGCCCTGGGCGGCGCCGGCGCATGTCATGACCGCCAGCGCTGCGGCGATTCCCGTTCTCAGTCTCGCCATCGGCGCAGATCTCCCGCCAAGGGTCGCCATGCACCGCTCGAGCGCGTCGCCTCGACCTCCGGTCGTCTTCGGCCCGACCGCCCGTGCGGCCGATCCGTAGACCCGCGCTTGCGCCGGACGTCAAGCGCCGGTAATCAGTTTCGGGTTGGGGACCTGGAATCGAGGTTTACGCGTGGGGGCGGGGCGGCGAGCGGTCGTTCTTTGCGGACTCCTGTGGGCCGGGCTCGCGGCCGCGCCGGCTTCCGCCGACGATATGTCGAGCCTCGGCATCGAAACGGCGCCGGCGCCCGCGCCGGTCATCGCGCCAGGGCCCACGACCTACATCAACTTCCTCGACGAGATCCGGGCCGGCGTCTACGCCCATAACTGGATTCACGACGAGAATTCGCCGGTCGACGTGTCGGCCGAAATCCTGACTTCGCCGATCGGCTACCCAAGCAATATCGGCGGCCAATGGTTCTCCTGGTTCTTCAATCCGCGCATCAACATCGGCGGCATGATCAACACCGGCGGCAAGACGAGCTACGGGTTCACCGGGCTGACCTGGCGCATTCCGATCTACAGGGGGTTCTTCTTCGAGGGCGAATTCGGCGGGGCGGTCAACACGTCGCCCCTGCGCGACGAGCCGGGGCGCGTCAACACCGGCTGCCGCTGGGATTTTCGCGAGTCGGGAGGCTTCGGCTACCAGTTCGACGAGCACTGGGATTTCATCGCCAATGTCGAGCACATCAGCCATGCGAGCTTCTGCACCCACATCAATCCGGGCCTGACCCAGGTCGGCGCACGGATCGGGTACAAGTTCTGAGGAACGCCCTCGCGGCTACCACCCAACCGTTTCGTCCGAGCCGCCGAAACGCGCAGGCAAGCCTTTGTAATGGGGAAGGTCGTCGACAACGGGGCGGACCGCGAACCGGCAGTGCATGTGAAACCCCGGCCGGAATTTATCCGGCGGGAGCAGGAATCCATTGACGCCCCGCAGGTCCCGCCCGAGCACATCGATAAACAGGCGCGTGCCGCATTCGCGGCAGGTGAACCGGGGATTCCGCTTTAGCTTCCAGGTCGTCGGATCGCCGCGGACAACCTTGACCGCATCGGCCGGATAGACCGATTCGGGCGCATAAGCGCCCCCGTGCACCGCCCGGCAGTCGTCGCAATGGCAGAAGAACTGCACGATCGGCTCGGTGGTGATTTCGATCTCGGTCGCGCCGCAGCGGCATTGGATTTTCATCATTCGCGTTGCTCCGGTTCCCTTCTTCAGGCACGATTTCCAACACTTTCGCTCAAACCGTTTTTCGGATAGGGACCGCAGTCGAGCCGATCCCGCGTTCGTTGCCCGTGCGCTGCGAGAGTGCGCCTTTCCGGTCAATTGGGCCGCGAAGGAGCTTTTCTCGCGCCCACGCCCGCTGTGCGGCGAGCCCAAGAGACCCCATGCCCAAACGCACAGACATTTCCACCATCCTCATCATCGGCGCGGGCCCGATCATCATCGGGCAGGCGTGCGAGTTCGACTATTCGGGGACGCAGGCCTGCAAGGCGCTGCGCGCGGAAGGCTACCGAATCGTTCTCATCAATTCCAATCCCGCCACCATCATGACCGACCCCGACATGGCGGACCGGACCTATATCGAGCCGATCACGCCTGAGATCGTCGCCAAGATCATCATGAAGGAGCGCGACGTTACTCCCGGCGGCTTCGCGCTTCTGCCGACCATGGGCGGGCAGACGGCGCTCAACTGCGCGCTCTCGCTGCGCAAGATGGGGGTGCTCGAAAAGTACGGCGTCGAGATGATCGGCGCCTCGGCGCAAGCGATCGACAAGGCCGAGGACCGCGAATTGTTCCGCGAGGCGATGACCCGGATCGGGCTCAAGACGCCGCGCTCGCATCAGGTGAAGACCCTGGCGCAGGCCCTGACCGCGCTCGACGACATCGGATTGCCCGCGATCATCCGTCCGAGCTTCACCCTTGGCGGCACTGGCGGGGGCATCGCCTACACCAGGAGCGAGCTCATCGAGATCGTCGAGCGCGGCATCGACGCTTCGCCGACCGACGAGGTGCTGGTCGAGGAGAGCGTTCTCGGCTGGAAAGAATTCGAGATGGAGGTGGTGCGCGACAGGCAGAACAATTGCATCATCGTCTGCTCGATCGAGAACATCGACCCGATGGGCGTGCATACCGGCGATTCGATCACCGTCGCGCCGGCGCTGACCCTGACCGACAAGGAATTCCAGATCATGCGCGACGCCTCGATTGCGGTCCTGCGCGAGATCGGGGTCGAGACCGGCGGCTCGAACGTGCAGTTCGCGGTCAATCCGGCCGACGGGCGGATGGTGGTGATCGAGATGAACCCGCGCGTCTCCCGCTCGTCCGCGCTGGCCTCGAAGGCGACGGGCTTTCCGATCGCCAAGGTCGCGGCCAAGCTCGCGGTCGGCTACACGCTTGACGAGATCGCCAATGACATCACCGGCGGCGCGACGCCGGCCTCGTTCGAGCCGACCATCGACTATATCGTCACCAAGATCCCGCGCTTCGCCTTCGAGAAATTTCCCGGCGCCGAGCCGGTGCTGACCACGGCGATGAAATCGGTCGGCGAAGCGATGGCGATCGGCCGCACCTTCGCCGAGTCGCTGCAGAAGGCGCTGCGCTCGCTGGAGACCGGCCTCGACGGGCTCGACGAAATCGAGATCGACGGGCTTGGGCTTGGCGACGACCACAACGCGCTGCGCGCCGCGATCGGCAAGCCCACCCCCGACCGGCTGCTCAAGGTGGCGCAGGCGATGAGGCTCGGCATGGGCGTCGAGGAGATCCATGAGGTCTCGAAGATCGACCCCTGGTTCCTCGAGCGGATCGCCGAGATCGTCGCGCTCGAAGGCCGGGTGCGCGCGCACGGCCTGCCGCCCGACGCTGGCAATATGAGGGCCTTGAAGGCGAGCGGCTTCTCGGACGCGCGCCTGGCGGCGCTTGCCGGGAAGGCCGAAGCCGAGGTCGCCGCGGCCCGCAAACGGCTCGGCGTTCAGCCGGTGTACAAGCGCATCGACACCTGCGCCGCCGAATTCGCCTCGCCCACGGCCTATATGTATTCAACCTTCGAAGCGCCATTCGCCGGCAAGGTCCGATGCGAAGCTGATCCTTCGGAGCGCGAAAAGATCGTCATTCTGGGCGGCGGACCGAATCGGATCGGGCAGGGGATTGAGTTCGACTATTGCTGCTGCCACGCCTCGTTCGCGCTGCAAAAGGCGGGCTACGAGACGATCATGGTCAACTGCAATCCGGAGACCGTCTCGACCGACTACGACACCTCGGACCGGCTTTATTTCGAGCCGCTCACCCTCGAGGACGTGTTCGCCGTCTGCGAAGAAGAGAAGCCCTTC
>DATGHB010000523.1:0-7696 GCA_035308265.1 Roseiarcus sp. | reverse complement strand
GAGCCTGCCCAATGTCTTCTTCGGCGGCGACGCAGCTTTCGGGCCGAAGAACATTATCACCGCGGTCGCCCATGGCCATGAGGCCGCGATCTCGATCGACGCCTTCTGCCGCGGCGAGGACGTGCGCGCGCGCCCTGATCCCCTGACCAATCTGGTGAGCCAGAAGATGGGCATCCACGAATGGTCTTATGACAACGCGATCACCCTCGACCGCCGGTTCAAGGTTCCCCATGTCGAGAACAAGGTGGCGCTGAGAAACATCAAGACCGAAGTCGAGCTCGGCTTCGATCTGAAGCAGGCGCTGGGCGAAGCGCAGCGCTGCCTCAACTGCGACGTCCAGACCGTCTTCTCGGCGCCGCTTTGCATCGAGTGCGACGCCTGCGTCGACGTGTGCCCGATCGACTGCATCTCCTTCGTGCCCAACGCGCCCGAGGACGAGCTCAGGGCCTCGCTCATCATGCCCGCGCTCAATCTCACGCAGGCGATCTATGTCTCGGAGCCGGTCAAGACCCGGCGGGTCATGGTCAAGGACGAGGACCTCTGCCTCCATTGCGGGCTCTGCGCCGAACGCTGCCCGACCGGCGCCTGGGACATGATGAAGTTCACCATTGAAATGGCGCAAGCCGGACACTCATGCCGATCCACGCTGTAAACGACTTCGTCATCCGTTTCGCCAACGTCAACGGGTCGGGATCGGCGAGCGCAAATCTCCTGTTCGCGCGGTCGATCCTGCGGATGGGGGTGCCGATCGCCCCGCGCAACATCTTTCCCTCCAACATCCAGGGCCTGCCGACCTGGTACGAAGTGCGGGTCAGCGAGGAAGGGTGGCTCGGCGCGCGAGGCGGCGCCGACATGCTGGTCGCGATGAACCCACAGACCTTCGCGCAGGATGTCGCGGCGCTCGAGTCCGGCGGCTACCTCTTCTACGATTCGACCCGGCCCCTGCCGGCCTCGAGCAGGCGCGACGACATCGTCGTGCTCGGCATGCCGCTGACCGAAATCTGCGCGGCCGAATATTCCGACCCGAGGCAGCGCCAGCTCTACAAGAACATCGTTTACGTCGGCGCGCTCGCCGCGCTCCTCGACATCGAGCTTCAGGTCATCGAGGGGCTGATCGGCGAGCGGTTCAAGGGCAAGGACAAGCTGATCGCCGCCAATCTCAACGCGCTCAAGATCGGCTACAGCGAGGCGAAGGCCCGCTTCGCCTGTCCGCTCGGCGTCCGGCTCCGGCGCAGCGACGCGGTCGGCGACCGGATCCTCGTCGACGGGAACTACGCGGCCGCTCTCGGCGCGGTTTACGGCGGCGCGACGGTGTGCGCCTGGTATCCGATCACCCCGTCCACCGCGGTCGCCGAGGCGTTCGAAGGCGCCTGCGCGCGCTACCGCGTCGACAAGGCGACCGGCAGGAAGAACTACGCCATCGTTCAGGCCGAGGACGAGATCGCCGCCATTGGGGTCGCGGTCGGGGCGGGCTGGAACGGCGCGCGCGCCTTCACCGCCACTTCCGGCCCGGGCATCTCGCTGATGCAGGAATTCTTCGGCCTCGCCTATTTCGCCGAAATCCCGGTGGTCGTGTTCGACGTGCAGCGCGGCGGGCCCTCGACCGGAATGCCGACCCGCACCCAGCAGTCGGACCTCATCTCGTGCGCCTTCGCTTCCCACGGCGACACCAAGCACGTGCTGCTTATTCCCGACGGCCCGAACGAAGCGTTCGAATTCGCCGCGCGGGCCTTCGATCTCGCCGAGCGGCTGCAGACGGTCGTCTTCGTCATGCTCGACCTCGACATCGGCATGAATTCGCACCTCAGCGCGCCCTTCCAGTGGGATGACGCCCGCGTGTACGACCGGGGGAAAGTCCTCGCGTTCGAGGCATTGGAAAAGGCGCCCAATTTCGGACGCTACGACGACGTCGACGGCGACGGCATTCCCTACCGGACGCTTCCCGGCGGCCATCCGACGCGGGGCGCCTATTTCACCCGCGGCACCAGCCGCGACCGCTTCGCCCGCTATACCGAGGAAGGCCTGCCCTACATCGACAACATGGAGAGGCTCGAGCACAAGTTCGAGACCGCGCGCGGCCTCCTGCCGCGCCCCGTGCTCAACCGGGCGGCGAAGTCGACTCCGATCGGGGTGCTCTATTACGGATCGACCGCCGCCCCGATGGACGAAGCGCAGAAGATGCTGGCGGACGAGGGCCTTCATGTCGACGCCCTGCGTATCCGCGCCTTTCCGATGACCCGCGAGGTCCAGGATTTCATCGCCAGCCACGACCGGATCTTCGTGATCGAGCAAAATCGCGACGCGCAGATGCGCACGCTGATCTCGACCGATCTCGGCGTCGCGACGGACCGCTGGACGGCGATCCTCCACTTCAACGGGATGCCGACCTCCGCCCGCTTCATTTATCGAGAAATCGCGTCGCGCCTCAAGAAGCCGGCCGCACCGCAACCGCTCGAGGCCGCTGAATGACCTATCTCGCCAAGCCGAAGTTTCATCATCCCGCGATCGCGGTCAACGCGCTCGGCTTCACCCACCGGGACTACGAAGGCGCGATGTCGACGCTATGCGCCGGCTGCGGGCACGACGCGATCAGCGCGGCGATCATCCACGCCTGCTTCGAATTGAGCCTGCCGCCGCATCGGGTCGCCAAACTGAGCGGCATCGGCTGCTCCTCGAAGACCCCGACCTACATGCTCGGCCAGAGCCACGGCTTCAACTCGGTGCACGGGCGCATGCCCTCGGTGCTGACCGGCGCCAATCTCGCCAATCGCGACCTTATCTATCTCGGAATCTCCGGCGACGGCGACACCGCGTCGATCGGCCTCGGCCAGTTCGCCCACGCCATGCGGCGGGGCGTCAACATGGTCTATATCGTCGAGAACAACGGAGTGTACGGGCTGACCAAGGGGCAGTTCTCGGCCACCGCCGACCGCGGCTCGAAGAGCAAGAAGGGCGCGGATTCGCGGAGCCAGCCGATCGATCTGGTCGGCATGGCGATCGGGCTCGGGGCTTCGTTCGTGGCGCGCAGCTTCTCCGGCGACAAGGCGCAGCTGGTGCCGCTCATCAAGGCGGCGTTCGAGCATAAGGGGGCGGCCTTCATCGACGTCATTTCGCCTTGCGTGACGTTCAACAACCACGCGGGCTCGACCAAGAGCTTCGACTACGTGCGCGAGCACAATATCGCCGTCAACGCGCTCGACGTCATCATCGGGCGCGAACCGATCGAGGTGGATTACTCGGAGGGCGGAAGCCAGGCGGTCATGATGCACGACGGCTCGACCATCGTTCTGCGCAAGCTCGACGCCGATCACGATTGCCGCGACCGGTCCCTGGCGCTCGCCACCCTCGAGCGGGCGAGGCTCGCCGGCGAGATCGCGACCGGCCTCATCTATCTCGACGACGAGGCCGAGGAATTGCACGAGGTCCTCGGCACCAGCGCCCGTCCGCTGAACGAACTCTCGGAGCGCGAACTCTGCCCGGGGTCGAAGGCGCTCGAGGCGATCAACGCGTCGCTGAGGTAGCGCGCCAAGGCGCGGCGGCGGGCGCTCTCGGCCAGGGCGCGTCAGTCGCGCGCGGTCAGCGAAGCAGCCTGAACGCGTGCGGCGACCAGTCGTTTTTTCCAATGCCGGGAATGCACCAGAGCTTGCATAAGGGTTCGATGGCGCGCGCCGCCTCGACCGCGCCCATGTCCTCCGTGTCCCAGCCGAACTGGTCGAGAATCTGCGCCACGGTTTGCTTGGCGCTGGCGTCATTGCCGCAGATGAACATCGTCGGCCTGCCGCCGCCGAACTGAGGATTGACCATCTGCCCGGCGCCGACCGAATTGAACGCCTTGACGAAATGCGCGGCGGGATAGGCCTTCTGCAGCCGCTCCATCAGCGATTCGTTCTGGGGGGTGAAGAACGAGAGCACGCCGTTGACCGGCGGGCCGCCGCCAATCGGATTGCAGGCGTCGATCACCGTCTTGCCAGCGATGGCCGACGCCCCCGCCTGCTTCAGCGCCGCCTCCGCCGCTTCGCCGGCGACCGCCAGCACGACGACGTCGCCGAACGCGGCGGCGCCGGCGGACGAGGCGACCTTGACCTTGGGATTCTTGGCCGACCAGTCCTTGAGCTTGACGGGCTCGCGCGTCCCGATCTCGACCTCGTGCCCGTGCTTCAAGAAACCCGCCGCCAGCGTCTGCCCGACCGCGCCCGAGCCGATGATGCCGACTTTCATGCGAAACCTCCTCTATGCGCAGCAGGCGATCAGGACTCGCCTGCTGTCTGTCGCCAACCGACTATCGCCTTACTTCACCGCTCCGCCTTTTCCGTGGCGCGCAAGGCGCCGACGATCCCGCTCGGCGCGAAATAAACTGCGAGCACGAAGGCGAGGCCGAGCCAGAGCAGCCATCGGTCGGGGTGGAACAAAGCTGGCAAAAGCGGCAGGCCCGCGGCGGCCGCGGCTTCAGAGAGCGCGCCCATCACGTCGCGCAGATAGCTCTCCGCGAACACGAACAAAGCGGCGCCGATGATCGCGCCATAGAGCGAGCCCATGCCGCCGACCACCACCATCACCAGGACGTCGACCTGGATCGAAAAGGAAAGCGCCGTGTCGGGGCCGACGTAGCGCAGCCAAAGCGCGAACAGGGCGCCCGCGAGCGTCGCGCCGAGCGCGGACAAGCAGGTGGCGAGCGTGCGGTGGAACATTGTGCGGTAGCCCAGAGCCTCGGCGCGAAACGGGTTCTCGCGGATCGCCTGCAGGACGCGGCCGAACGGCGAGTTCACCACCCTCAATAACGCGAGAAAGGCGATCACGACGACGGCGAAGACCAGATAATAGGTCAGGATCTTGCCCGTGATCGCGACGCCGAAGACCTTGTCATGGATCAGCCTGAAGCTCGGCCGCAGGACGTCCGGACTCTTGAACGAGCGCCCGTCCTCGCCTCCGGTCAGATCCGAAAGCTGCGAAGCCAGCACGTTGAAGGCGTAGGCGACCGCAAGCGTCACCATGGCGAAGAAGATCGACTGGACCCTCAGCGAGAAGAGGCCGATCGCCAGCGCCAGCGCGAGCGACAGCGCCGCGGCGGCGACAAGCCCCAGAAGCAGCGCGCCCCAACTTGGGCCCAGCGCGTACAGCATCAGGCCGACGCCGTAGGCGCCGACGCCGAAGAACATCACGTGAGCGAACGACACGATGCCGGCATAGCCGAGCAGGAGGTCGTAGGACGCGACGAGCAGGATCATCACGCAGGTCTTCGCCGCGACGTTGAGGGGCTTCGCGCCGTGGAACAGGAACGGCGCCAGCGCGAGGGCTGCGACGATGAGGATGAGGAGAATCGTGAGCGCGCGTCCGCGCGGCGGATCGCCGGAGAGGATAGTCATCGCCCGCTCACTGGATAGAGCCCGCGCGGGCGCCAGAGCAAGACCGCGACCATCGCCAGGATGTTCGACATCAGCGCGAGCTTGGGCGCAAGAAACCCGGCGTAGTTGGCGATCAACGCGACCAGGATCGAGGCGACGAACGAGCCGCCGACCGAGCCTAAGCCCCCGATGATGATGACGATGAAGCACAGAACCAGGAACTCGCCGCCGATGGTCGCGTGCGCCTGGCCGCGATAGAGCGCCATCATCGCCCCGCCCAGGCCCGCGAGCGCCGAACCGGCCATGAACACCGCCACGAACAGCCGGTCGACGCGATAGCCGAGCGCCTCGACCATCTCGCGGTTCTCGACCCCGGCGCGGATCAGAAGGCCGATTTTGGTGCGGTTGAGGACCAGCATCTCGCCTGCGAAGACCGTCAAGCCGACCAGCGTCGCCAGCACGCGATATTTCTCGATCGCGGCTTCGCCGAACACGAACGAGCCCTCGAAGGTTCTTGGAAGGCTGAGCGGGATCTGCGCCGGGCCAAACACGGCATAGAGCAGTTGCTCGGCGATGATCGCGCCGCCGATGGTGGCCAGAATCTGTTTCAGGTGCTGACCGTAGACAGGCTTCACGATCAGGCGCTCGAAAACAAAGCCGAAAGCGCCGCAGAGAAGCGCGGCGGCAATCGCGGCGAGCAGGAAGACCGCGAGGTTGAGCGCGAACGAATCGGCGCTTCCCCAACTCGCCAGCGGCAGGAAAACGAGGGTCGCGGCATAGGCGCCGAGCGCGATGAAGGCGCTGTGGCCGAAATTGAGCACGTCCATCATGCCGAAGACGAGCGTCAAGCCGGAAGCCATGGTGAAGATCATCATCCCCATGGCGAGCCCGGCGGCGGTCAGCGTCACGAAGGTCGAGGCCGAGCCGATGAACGGCGCCGCGGCGAGCGCGACGAGAAGCGGGGTCAGCGCGGGAAGGATCTCGCGCCTCGCCCGCGGCAGCGACTGGCCGGCGTCGAGCGCGCTCATTGATGCGCATCGAGGCTGAGGCCGAGCAGGCGGCCCTGCAGCGAATCGTCGGCGGCGAGCTCAGCCATCCCGCCCTCGTGGACAATGCGGCCATTGTCCATGACGCGAACCTCGTCGCCGACTTCGCGCGCGACCCGGAAATTCTGCTCGACCATGAGGATGGTGACGCCGGTCGCCTTGATCTCCTTAAGGCACGCAATCAGCGAGCCGACGATCGCGGGCGCTAAGCCCTTGGTCGGTTCGTCGATCAGCAGGAGTTCCCGCGGCTCGACGATCGCGCGGGCGATCGCCAGCATCTGCTTCTGCCCGCCGGACAGCGAGCCGGCGCGGGAGAGCCAGAATGTCCTCAGCGCCGGAAAGAAGCCGAAGATCCAGTCCAGGCGCCTGTCGTCGAGCGGCCCGTTCCGCGCGCCGAGCGCGAGGTTTTCCTTGACCGAAAGATCGGAGAACACGGCCATCGTCTCCGGCGCATAGCCGACGCCGAGACGCGCGACGTCGCTCGCGGGCAGGCTCTGCAAAGGCGTCGCCCCGAGCGCGATGCGGCCTTTCGAGGCGCGCCAAAGGCCCATGATGGTGCGCAGCGTCGTCGTCTTGCCGGCCCCGTTGCGGCCGAGCAACATGGTGACGAGCCCCGCCGGCGCGTCGAGATCGACGCCCTGGAGGATGTGGTAGCGGCCGATATGAGTGTGCACGCCCTGAAGCGTGAGCGCCGCGCTCATGCGGCCTTGCCCGGACTGAGGCCCAGATAAGCTTCCTGCACGACGGGCGAGGCGATCACCGCGGCGGGCTCGCCGTCAGCGGCAAGCTGGCCGTTGTTCAGGACAATAATCCGGTCGGCGAGCGAGCGCACCACGTCCATCTTGTGCTCGACGAGCAGGATGGTCTTGCTCTCGTCGGCTTTCAGGCGGGCGATGAGATCGAGCACGACCGGCACTTCGTCGACGCTCATGCCCGCCGTCGGCTCGTCGAACATGTAGATCCTGGGCTCGAGCGCCATCATCATCGCGACTTCGAGCTTGCGCTGGTCGCCATGCGGCAAAGCGGACGCCAGCGCGTCGCGCTTGCCGAGGAGCCCGACCGAATCAAGGACGTCGTCGGCGCTCGCGATGAGCTCGGCGCTCGCGCGCCATGGCCGCCGCATGTCGTAGTGAATTCCGGCCCTCGCCTGGGTCGCAAGCCGCGCGTTCTCAGCCACGCTGAGCCGCGGAAAAAGGTTGGTGAGCTGGAACGCGCGTCCGAGGCCGCGCCGCGTGCGCTGCGGCGCGCTCAAATGCGTGACGTCCTCGCCCCCGATCAGCACGACGCCGTCGGAGGCGGCCAACTGGC
>DATGHB010000522.1:0-14557 GCA_035308265.1 Roseiarcus sp. | reverse complement strand
TGTCGTCATTGCGAGGAGCGCAGCGACGAAGCAATCCAGGAATCGGAGGGCGCCCGACGTTCCCTGGATCGCTTCGCTTACGCTCGCGATGACGGCCCTCGTTCAGTCAAATAAGGGGAGCGGCGTTACCGCCGCGCGGGGGAGAATTTCGGGTTGAAGATCACCAGTATTCGCTCGGTCATCGTGCATGCGGAGATGCGCAACTGGATCTTCGTGCGCGTCGAAACCGATCAGGACGGCCTGTTCGGCTGGGGCGAGGCGACGCTCGAGTGGAAGACGCGCGCGGTCGCAGGCGCGATCGAGGACCTCGCTCCGCTCGTGATCGGGCGCGATCCGCGCGACATCGAAAAACTTGTGCGGATCATGAAGAAGCACAGCTTCTGGCGCCTCGGCGTCATCGGCTTGAGCGCCGTGTCGGGAATCGAAATCGCCCTTTGGGATATTCTCGGCAAGTCCCTTTCGGTTCCCGTATGGAGGCTACTCGGCGGACAGGTTCGCGACCGGGTGCGGGTCTATACGCATCTCGGCCTCGGCGACATGCGCGCGGTCTATGAAATCGAATCCGCGAAGCAACTGGTCGAGCGCGCGCATCAGGTCCTCGCAAAAGGCTATCGCGCGATGAAAGTCGTCATCATCCCTTACACCCACTATAGCGCGCTGTTGCCGCAGGTGGATCGGACCGCGCGGATGATGGGCGCGGTGCGCGACGCGGTCGGGCCGGAGGTCGAGATCATGGTCGACTTTCATGGGCGACCCGCCTCCGCCGGCGCGGCGCTCGCCTATATCGACGCGATCGAGCCCGCTCGGCCGATGTTCGTCGAGGAGGTGTTGCCGCCCGGCGATACTCTCGGGCTCCGCGAAGTTGCGTCGAAGACCAGCGTTCCCATCGCCACAGGCGAGCGTCTCGTCGATCTCGCCGAGTTCGATGACTTGTTTCGCCATCGCGCGATCAGCATCGCGCAGCCCGACATCTGCCATTGCGGCGGCTTGTGGGAGGCGAAGAAGATCGCCGCCATGGCGGAAGCCGCGGGCGTCGGCGTCGCCCCGCACAATCCGCTTGGGCCGATCGCCGGGGTCGCCGCGCTGCACTTCGCCGTGTCGACCTCGAACCATGTGATCCAAGAGGAAATGGTCGGCGCCGTCCCCTGGTATTTCGATGTCGTCCACGGACCGATCGAGATGATCGAGGGCTTTTGGCAAGTTCCGACCACGCCGGGCCTTGGGATCGAGGTGGACATGGCGGAATGCGCGCGCCATCCGTTCGAGCCGGAGACGCCGCACACCGTCAACGCCGTCCTCGACGACGGCACGATCGCGGATTGGTGAGCCATGTCGGCGGCGAGGACGGGGGCCGATTGCGCGCCCGAGGAGAGAGCGTTCTCGGCGAAGCTTCGCGTCATCGGGGGAAGCCCCCGGCATGAGGGCAGGGTCCATGGCTCCGTCGTTGAGGCGATTGGGCGATGGATTCTCGCCGGAACTTATGCTCCCGGCGACTTGCTGCCTCGCGAGGACGACCTCGCCGATAACCTCGGCGTCAGCCGCACCTCAATTCGGGAAGCCGTCAAGGTTCTGACGGCCAAGGGGCTGTTGCAGGCGCGGCGGCGCGTTGGCGTCAGGGTCCGCAACCGGGACGATTGGAATCTCCTCGATCCGCAGGTTCTCTCCTGGCATCCCGACGTCGCGCGGGACGAAGCGCTGATCGTGAGCCTGATCGAGGCGCGGCGGATCATCGAGCCCGCCGCCGCGGCGCTCGCGGCCAAGCGCGCCACCGCCGCCGACCTCGCCCGAATCGAGCAGGCGTATCTCGGAATGGAGCGCAATCTCCGAACCAACCTTGAAGCGTGCTGCGAGGCTGATCTGAAATTCCACGTCAGCGTCGTCGCCGCCAGTCACAACGTGGTCCTCAAGGGCCTGACCGGGACAATCGAGGCCGCGCTGCGCGCGACCTTCGCCATCACCAACCGCCGCCTCGCCACCGCCCAATCCCGCGCGCTTTCGGCGCACCGGGCGGTGTTCGAGTGCGTTCGCATCCGCGACGCCAAGGGCGCGCGCCTGGCGACGGTCGAATTGCTCGAAATCGCCGCCCGCGATCTCGACCGCAACTGACCGGCGCCGCCTGCCAGGTCCAGAAATCCGCCAGGGCGATTTCCTGATCCGCCATCCGGCCCGAGAGGCGGGGCTTCGAACGTGAGAATGTGGAACTGCCAAAGAACCGGCGGCCGGCCCGAAGTCCGGCCGCCAGCACGCGGATGGCTACTTGCCCATCATCGCCTTGGCGTTGTCCGGCGTGATTGCCGTCGTCGGCACAGTGACGTTGGCTGGAACCTTCTCGGCGCAGTCGAGGAGGATCGACTTCGCCATCTCGATCGCCTGATCGGCGCCGGTCGGATAGACGAAGGTCGCCGCCCATTCGCCCTCGGCGACGGCGCGGATGCCGCCGGAGGGGCCCGGCAGGCCGTCGGTGCCGATGATGGCGATGTCGCCGTCCTTCTTGCCCGCGCCCTTGGCCGCCAGGCGCGCGCCGGCCGCCATCATGTCGTTGCTCGCATAGAGCGCCTTAATGTTCGGATGAGCCTGCAGCATCGCGGCGAAGGCGGTCTGGGCTTTGTCCGGCAGCCAGTCGGCCGCCTGCTCCGCCACGATCTGGATCTTGCCGTTCTCCTTCACCCCGGCCTTGAAGCCGTTGAGGCGCTCGACCGCCGGCGTCGAACTCGGCAAGCCTTCCAGCACCGCGGCCTCACCGCCATCTTTCATGAGCTTCTCGGCGATGTATTTCCCGGCGGCTTCCGCGATCTTGAAATTGTCGCCGCCGATGAACGCCGTATAGTCCTTGCCGGGCTCGCCCACCGTCTTGCGGTCGAGCTCGATCACCGGAATGCCGGCCTTCATCGCCCGCGCCACCACCGGAGTGAGGGGCGAAGCCTCGAACGGCGAAATCAGGATGAGGTCGACCTTCTGGGTGATGAAATTGTCCATCTGCGAGGTCTGCGTGTTCACGTTGCCGGCGCCGTCGGCGATCTGCAGCGTGAATTGCGGGACTTTCGCCGCGGCGGCCGTCAATTCGTCATTGACGTGGCCGCGATAGGGCTCGGCGTTGTTGGCCTGCGAAAAGCCGATGACGAATTTGCCGTCCTTGCCGCATTCCTTGACGAGCGGCGCGGCCGCGGCGGCGGTCGCCGCGAGCGCCACCGCCAGCGCGGCGCCGCCCAACAGGTATCGTTGCATGGTCTTGCTCCTCTTATCCCGCCTCGAAGGCGTTCGAGCGCCCTGACACGGGCGCCCGACATTCTGTCGCACCCTATCGACCCAGTCCCTCGCGGCGACGGACGAGAGACTGAAGCACCGCGGCGAGCACGATGATCGCGCCGGTGGCGAGCAATTGCAGCGCCGCGTTGATGTTGTTGAGCTGAAGGATGTTGGCGAGGGCGCCCAGCATGACCGCGCCGGCGACCGTGCCGACCATCGAGCCGGAGCCGCCGAACAGGCTGGTGCCGCCAATGACCACGGCCGCGATCGCGGTGAGCTCGTAGCCCGTGCCGTCGTTGGCGCTGCCGAAATTGAACTGCCCGGCGTGGACGATGCCGGCGATCGCGGAGACGAAGCCGGTGATCGCGTAGACGGAGATCTTCACCAGCGACACCGGGATGCCCGAGAGGCGCGCCGCGCGCTCGTTGCCGCCGACGGCGAAGGCGTAGCGGCCGAAGCGGGTGAAGTTGAGCACGAAGGTGGCGATCGCCGCGACGACGACGAACACCAGCGTCGCCACCGGCACGGTGTTGTTGAACAGCCGGTCGCCGAGAATCGCGAACACCGGCGATGCAAGGCCCGGCCCTTCGCCGTACGAGATGTTGATGTACTGGTTCTTCGAGATGACCAGCGCGAGCCCCCTCGCCACCTGAAGCCCGGCGAGGGTGACGATGAACGGCTCGAGCCGGAAGCGGTTCGAGATCACCCCCTGCACGCCGCCGAAGACCGTCCCGCAGACCAGCACGACCAGGAGCGTCGGAATGAGGCCCCAGCCTCCGGTCGTCATGATCGTCGCGGTGAGCACGCTGGAGAGGCTCAGAAGCGCGCCGACCGAAAGATCGATGCCGGCGGTGATGATGACGAAGGTCATGCCGACCGCGATGATGCCGGTCTCCGAGACGGCGCGGACGATGTTGGCGACGTTGTCGAGACCAAGAAAAAGGATGTGGCCATGCCGGCGCGGCGAGAAGATCACGCCGCCGATCACCACCACGATGAGCCCGATCACGCTCTGGAAGCGGACGAGAGCCGCGAATAGATCGAACCGGCGGCGGCCCGAGGCCGGCGCGGCCGCGCCGCGGGTCGTCGCGAGCTCGCTCATACCGTTTCGTCCTCGCTTCGCTCGGCGGCGTCGAGCACCGCGCGCTCGTCCGCCCCGCCGGGGAATTCGGCGACCGTCCGCCCGCCGCGCAGCACCACGACGCGGTCGCAAAGGCCGATGAGTTCAGGCATCTCGCTCGACGCGACCAGAACGCCCATGCCCTTGGCCGCGAGCTCGCGGATGCGGGCGTAGATCTCGCCCTTGGCGCCGACGTCGACGCCGCGGGTCGGCTCGTCGAGCAGGAGGAGGCGCGGGCCACCGAGCACCTCCTTGGCGATCACCACCTTCTGCTGGTTGCCGCCGGAGAGCGCGCCGACCACGACTTCCGGGCGGGGCGGGCGCACATCGAAGGTCGTGATCGCCTCACGCGCGAGCGTGCTCTCGCGTGAGGACGACATCAGAAAGAACGGCGAGACGCGCTGGAGCACAGTGAGAACCGCATTGCGGCCGACGGTGTCGCGGATCAGCAGGCCACTGCCGCGCCGGTCGTCGGTCACGAGGCCGAGGCCCTCGCCGCGCGCGCGACGGATCGAGGTCAGGGTCGCCGGCTCGCCATCGATCTCGACCGCGCCGGACCATCGTCCGAGGCCGGCCGCGCCATAGAGCGCGGTCAGGAGCTCCGTGCGTCCCGCCCCCATGATCCCGGCAAGGCCGACGATCTCGCCTGCGCGCACCGTAACCGAGATGTCCTGAGGCGCCTGCCAGCCCGGCCGGGGGGTCCGGGGGATGAAGCGGGCGTGGTCGAGGCGCAGGACGGGTTTGCCGAATTGGGTCGCGCGCTTCGGATAAAGCTCGTCGAGCGGCCGTCCGACCAGCAGGCGCACAAGCTCCGACTGGGGCGCGTTCGCCGGCTGCACGCCCGCAACCTGCCCGTCGCGCATGACGGTCACCCGGTCGGCGACCCGGGGCACTTCCTCGAGCCGGTGCGAGATATAGACGATGCCGACGGCGCGGGCGGCGATCTCGCGCATGACGGCGAACAGGCGCTCGACCTCCGAGGCGGTGAGCGCGGCCGTCGGCTCGTCCATGACCAGGATGTTCGAGGCGTAGGTCAGCGCCTTGGCGATGGCCACGATCTGCCGGCGCCCGACCGAGAGCTCGCCGACCGGCTGATCCACGTCGATCTCCTCTCCGACAACGCCGATCCGCTTCACTGCCTCCCCGCGCATCGCTGCGCGGTCGAGCACGCCCGCGCGAGTGAGCTCCCGCCCGAGGAACAGGTTGGCGGTGACGTCGAGGCCCGGCACGAGGTCGAGCTCCTGGAAGATCATGGCGACGCCAGCCGCCTGCGCGGCGCGCGGGTCGGAGAAGCGGACGGCCGTGCCGTTGATCCGCACCTCGCCGGCGTCAGGCTCGAAGACCCCGGCGAGCACGTTCATCAGCGTCGATTTTCCGGCGCCGTTTTCGCCGAGCAGGGCGTGGATCTCGCCGCGCTTGAGGTCGAAGTTCACCCCCCGGAGCGCCTGGACGCCGCCGAAACGCTTGACCACGCCCCGCATGTCGAGCAGCGGCGCCGCGGCTTCGGCCGCCCCGCTCATCGCGGCCTCGCGCAAGAGCAGCGCGGCCTTGAGCCGGCGCCGAGGCGCGCCCAGCGCCCCTCGCCGTCAGGGGCCCCGATCCACTCCATCAGGAGGGACCGGCCGATAGGGTTGAGACCCGGTTCGAACCGATCGGCCCGCTCGACACGTCGCCTCCCCAACACGCCGCCGTCCGGCCTGGCCGGGCGCCTCTTCTCGCTCACGCAACGCTAGCAGATCGAAGCCTCTGAGCAAACCGGCTCGACGAGGCGTTCGGCGACGTTGACGAGGCCCTTCGCGGATCAAGCCATGGACCCCAATTATGTGGAGGACCGGAGGCGTCGGTACGCCTTGCGCCCGGAGTCCGATCGGCGGTTAAATTCAATCAGGTTTCGCAAAGGAGCATGGAGGTGACCGACCACAGCCCCGCCCGGCTGCTGCCGATGGCGACCGGGTTCGCCGCGAGGCGGACGATCGCCGCGCTGCGGAAGCGCGATATTGACCCCTCGCCGTTGCTGCGGCAGGCCGGCCTCGCCGAGCAGGATTTGAGCAAGACCCAGGAACGCATCTCCGCGGTGGCGCAGGCCAAGCTCCTCGAACTCGCCGCGGAGGCGCTGCGCGATCCGGCGCTCGGCTTTCACCTTGCCGCGGAGGCGGATCCCCGAGAGGCGGGGCTCTTGTTTTACGTCGCGTCCGCGGCGAAAGACCTTGGCGAGGCAATCACGCTATTTGCCCGGTACTGCAGGATCGTGAACGAAGCCATCCGCGCGCATCTCACGCGCCGGCCCAATGAGCTCATCGTCGAGGTCCACATTGCCGGAGTGCCAAGGTTTCGGGCCGCACAGAACACCGAGTTCGGAGTCACGGTCATCATCAAGGGCCTGCGAGCGATTGCCGGCCGCACCGTTCGGCCGGCAAAAATTGTCCTGGCCCACGTGCGCAACGCGGGCTTGCCGGAGTTTGAGCGGTTCTGCGGCTGCCCGGTTGAATTTGGCGGCTCTTCCGATCAACTCATTTTCTCCAATGAAAGTCTGGCCACGCCTCTCATCACCGAAGACATGCACTTGCTCGAGGTCCTTCGACCGATTTGCGAGGAGGCGGCGAAGCAGCGCGAAACTGCGCCGGGAACCCTTCGCGCTCAGGTCGAAACCGAGGCGCAAAAGCTCCTGCCGCACGGAAGGGCGCGACGGCACCACGTCGCCAAGAAGCTCGCCTTGAGCACCCGAACGCTCGCTCGGAGACTGGCCACCGAGGGAACCAGCTACGAGGAGGTCGTGGACGAGCTCAGACGGAGCCTCGCCCTCCAGTACATCAAGACTCCGGGCGTTTCGCTGTCCCAGATTGCCTGGCTCCTGGGCTACGAAGGCCCCACTTCCTTCAATCATGCCTTCAGGCGCTGGACTGGCGGTCCGCCGTCCGCGGCCCGCGTCGAACAACAACTCCTGCCGCCGCCTGCCTGGTCCATCGGACCAGCGAGTTCGCCTGCCGGCGCTTAGGGCGGATTACGGCCCCGTCGTATCAGACGTCGCGGACGCCCTCGATAGACAGGCGCCCTTTGGCTGTCGAGAGACCGGCGCGCCCTATGGTCCGCCGATTGAACCAAAATACAATCTGCGGGTAGTGGCGCGAAAAAACAGAATTTCGGCCCGCGCAATCATTTGAGAGTTTCCCGGAGAGTGTATCTACCGCAGGCCGACCGCTGGGGAACCCTTGCGGTTGCATCCAGCAAAGGAAGCGTTCAAAATGGCCGCCGCCTACGAGGACAATTTCGGCTTTTGGGACATCGACGGGCAGGAGGAGCAGGCCTTTTTCGAGCACGTCCACCGCCAAAGCGTCGAGAAGACCTGCGATCGCTGTCAGCGCCGGGTGCGGCTCATGCGCGAAAAAACGCTCTGCGCCTCCTGCGTCACCGCGCTCGAATGCGGCGCGCCGGCCTCGCTGAGCCAATACTGACCAAAGGGGCGCCAGTTCGCCCGGCGCGGGCGCCGCCCCGGGCGGCTGTCCAGTCTTCACGGCCGCCGCGACAGTCTCAGGCGCGCGGACTTGGCCGCTGCGTGGTCGTTGATTGACTTTTTCGTGATTTGATCTATGCGGGACGCGTCGGAGCGAATGAAGGCTCCGGCGCGCGCGAGGCTTGCGCAGCCCAGGACCGCGAACGCATTGACGCGGTCCACTGAGGCCCCCATATCGAGAAGCAAGCGAATGCGAGGCATTCGCGCAAGCGAGACCAGATGAAATTTGATGAACTCGGCCTGAGCGAGAAAGTGCTCAAAGCCGTCGAAGCGTCGGGCTACGACACGCCGACGCCGATCCAAGAGCAAGCCATTCCCCACGCCCTGCAACGCCGCGACGTCCTGGGGATCGCCCAGACCGGCACCGGCAAGACGGCGGCCTTCACTTTGCCGATGCTGTCCATGCTGGAGCGCGGCCGCGCTCGCGCCCGCATGCCGCGAACGCTCATCCTGGAGCCGACGCGCGAGCTCGCCGCCCAGGTCGAGGAGGCGTTCGGCAAATACGGCGTCAACCACAAGCTGAACCTCGCGCTCCTGATCGGCGGCGTGTCGTTCGGCGATCAGGAGGCGAAAATCGCGCGAGGCGCGGACGTGGTCATCGCCACTCCCGGGCGGCTGCTCGATTTCACCGAGCGCGGCGGCCTGCTTCTGAACGCGATCGAAATCCTGGTCATCGACGAAGCCGATCGCATGCTCGACATGGGCTTCATCCCGGACATCGAACGCATCTGCAAGCTGGTGCCGTTCACGCGCCAGACCCTGTTCTTCTCGGCGACCATGCCGCCGGAAATCACCCGCCTCGCCGACGCCTTCCTCCACAATCCGGTGCGCGTCGAGGTCGCCCGCGCGGCCACGACCGCCGAGAACATCACTCAGACCCTCGTGCCGTCGGGGAGCGCGCCCGAGGAGAAACGCTCGACCCTCAGGCGCATCATTCACAAGGCCGAGAACTTCAAGAACGCGCTCATCTTCTGCAACCGCAAGCGCGACGTACAGGTGGTCTACCGTTCGTTGCAGAAGCATGGCTTCTCGGTTCTGGCGCTCCACGGCGATCTCGATCAGCGCATGCGCATGGCGGCCCTCGACGCGTTCCGCGCCGGCGACGTCCAGCTTTTGGTCTGCTCCGACGTCGCGGCGAGAGGCCTCGACATCCCGGACGTCAGCCACGTCATCAATTACGACGCGCCTCATCACTCCGAGGATTACGTCCATCGCATCGGCCGAACCGGGCGGGCCGGCAAGTCGGGCGAAGCCTTGACCATCGTGGCGCGCGCCGACCAGAAGGCGATCGCCGAGATCGAGAAGCTCATCGCGCGCAAGATCGACTGGCAGGAGGGCGCGCAGCTTCCCCCGGACGATGAAGCCGAGGCGCCGGCGCACGAGCATTCGCGCCGCGGCCGGGGCGCTTCCCGCCCGCGACCCGAGCGCGCGGCTCCGGTCGAGAACGGCGAGCGCGCCGACCGGCATCCAAAGCGCCGCTCCGATTCGCGCCGTCATCACGCCGAACGCCCCCCGCGCGAGCGCGTGGCCGCCGAGGCGGAGCGCAAACCAGGCGCCCGCGTTCCTGCCGTGGCGGATCAGACGCCGCGCCGGGAGCGTCCGCACCGCGAGAACGAGGCGCCGGTGATCGGGCTCGGCGACCATGTGCCCGATTTCCTCAAGCGCTCGGTCAAGGCGCGCCCGAAGGCCGCGCGTGAGCCAGTCGAAGCGGAGGAGTAGCCGCGCCCGGGTTCTATTCCGGCGGACGAGACCGAGGTCGCGACAACTTGAGCACTCTCTAAGCCTTTTTCGCCCGCGCCGGTGTTTTCGGCCTCGCCTTGGCCGCCGCCGCGCGTCGCACCGCCTCCAGACCGATCCCGGCCCAGCGGCGAAGCTCCTCGGTTTCTTCGTGGGCGATCGCCGGCAAGCGCCAGAACGACGTCGGCATGGCCTTGCCGCGGGCGTTGTAAATGAACGGCGTCGACCCGGCCGCCTCGAAGGTCGGGCGGGAGAGAGCGTCCGCCTTCAGGAAAACCTCGCCGTTGGCCTCGATGGCGAAGCACAGACCCTCGGCATAGACGCCGTGGCCGCCGAACATACGCTTGACCGCCACCGGCCCGAAGGGCTCAAACAGCGCCTTCAGGCTCTCGGCGTCCATGCTCGTTGGTCAGGCGGGCGCGTTGAGCGCCTCGGGGCTGGCCGGCGTGATCGCCACGCTCTCGCCGCAGCCGCAGGCCGAGGTCTCGTTCGGGTTGGAGAAGGCGAAAGTCGCCGACAGCCGGTCGACCTTGAAATCCATTTGCGCCCCGAGCAGGAACAGCACCGCCTTCGGGTCGATCAAGATCTTGACCCCCTTGTCCTCGACCACCTCGTCGAGGGGGGAAGCGGTCTCGGCGAGTTCCATCGTATAGGACATGCCGGCGCACCCGCCGTTTTTCACGCCCACGCGAACGCCCGCGACCGGCTTGCCGGCGCCTGCGGTCAACTCGCGCACCCGCGCCGCCGCCGCGTCGGTCAGGGTCATCACCTGTCGCCTTAACAGCCGCGACGCCATTTCCTGTTCTCCATCGGCCAGGTTCAAGGCCCGGCCGGTCGTCGGGTATATAGCATCGGACGGGGCGGTTTGACAGGGCGCCAGCGCCCCCGCGCCGCCCGCCTCATCCGGGCGCGTGAACAATCCGGAACGCGAGCGCGGCGACGGCGATCGCCCCCGCCAGGACCAGAACCGAGCGGGGCCCGACCATGAAATAGACATATCCGCTTCGGTTGGCGGCCATCATGAGCCCGAGCGCGAGGAGGATGGCGCCAACGGCCATTAAAGCGAGGTTCATGGGAATCGTTCCAGAGCCAAACCTCACCACAGCGCCCTTCACGCCCGAAAGGCAAGCGTCAAGATGTGAAATCCCGCTCGGCGGGGCGAACCTCGCGGTCAAGACCGTCGCCGACGGGGAGCGGGGCGGCATTTGCGGGCGCCGCCGTTCGTGCTAGGCGGAACCCATGTCTTCCCGGCGCCCTTTGAAGAGACTTCCCGCCCTCACCATGCACGAATGGGAGGCGAAGCACTACGTGCTGGCGGCCGTCATCATCCTCGTCGTCATGGGGCTGTTCGCCTATAGCTGGTCCTGAACGTCCGTCCCATGGCCTCTCCGCCGCTCGAAAGCCAAGCCGACCTTCTCCGCCGCATTGCCGAGGCGCTTGAGCTCCACGCGCCCCCTGCCCCGGCGAAGCCCGATTTCGACGCGGCCGAGGCGTTCGTCTGGCGCGCCGACAGGGCCGCGCTAGCGCCGGTCAAGCGGGTCAACCGGGTCGACCTTTCGCTCCTTCGCGGAATCGACCGGGTGCGCGATCTTCTGGTCGAGAACACGGAGCGCTTCGCGCGCGGCCTCCCCGCCAACAATGCGCTTCTGTGGGGCGCGCGCGGCATGGGCAAATCCTCGCTGGTCAAGGCGGCGCACGCCGCGATCAACCGCGAGCGCGAGGTCGCCGGACGGCTCAAGCTGGTCGAGATCCATCGCGAGGACATCGAGGGCCTGCCGGCGCTGATGGGGCTTTTGCGCGAGGCGCCCTACCGGTTCATCGTGTTCTGCGACGACCTCTCGTTCGACGCCGGCGACACGTCCTACAAGTCGCTGAAGGCCGCGCTCGAAGGCGGCGTCGAAGGCCGCCCGGCGAACGTGCTGTTCTACGCGACCTCGAACCGGCGCCACCTTCTGCCGCGCGACATGATGGAGAACGAGCGCGGAAGCGCCATCAATCCGGGCGAGGCGGTCGAGGAGAAAGTGTCGCTCTCCGACCGGTTCGGCCTCTGGCTCGGCTTCCACCATTGCAGCCAGGACGATTACCTCGCCATGGTTCACGGCTACGCCAGGCACTTCCGCCTCGCCGCGCCATCGGACGCGCTGGAAGCCGAGGCGCTCGAATGGGCGACGACGCGCGGCTCCCGCTCGGGGCGCACGGCGTGGCAGTTCATCCAGGACCTCGCCGGGCGCCTGGGCAAGCCGCTCGACGCGGCGGGCTGACGGCGACGGCGCCATCCAAGACGCCCGCCGGTTCCTGGTTTGGTTTTTCTTGGGCGGCGGTCTTTCGCTACGAAAGGCGCCGTTTCGACCTATTGGATTTCCTTGGATTCTCTTGGATTCCCTCGTCCGAATCGAGACTTATCAATGGGTTATAAGGGATTTTCGCGCGAGGAAATTTCTCGGCGCCCTTCCGGCCCACGACGGTGGGCGGCGCCCGGCGCGGGAACTGGCGCAGCGTTCTGCGGCTGCGGAAAGGCGGCTCTGGTCATGGAGAAACCTTAGTCGGATTTCCGATTTTCCGCAAGGAATTGTCGATCTGCCGTTCAGCCGGGCTTAGCGTTCGCCGCGCGGCCAGTTGACGAGCGCGAGCCCGGCGAGAACCAGCGCAATCGCCAGGGCGAAGCCGCCGTTGATGGTCTCGCCGAACACGAGCCACCCCGCGAACACCCCGACCACGGGGGAGATGAAGGTGAAGGCCGACAGCTCGGCCGCGGCGTAGCGGGTCAGCGTCCAGAACCACAGGACGTAGCTGATCCCGACCACGATCACCCCTTGCCAGAGGAGCGCGGCGACGGTCGGCGCCGAGAGATGCGCAGGCCGCGCCTCGCCGAGCGCATAGGCCGCAAGCGGCGCGGCGAGCGCGGCGAACACGATCTGATAGAGCAGGACCTTCACCGGGTCGGCGCGTCTCAGCGGGGTCGCCTTGATGACGATGGTCGTCGCGCCCCATAAGAGAGCCGCGAGAAGCGCGAGCGCATCGCCAAAGAGCCCGCCGCCCGGCGTGCGCCCGACAAGCCCGCAGACGACGCCGAGGAAGGCGAGGGCGAGCCCCGCCCACTGGATCGGCCGCAAGCGCTCGTCCTTGAGCAGGAACGCCGCGCCCAGCGCGACGACGAAGGGCGCGGCGTAGATGAAGACGGTCGCCCGCGCGGCGGTGGTGAAGCGCAGCGATTCGTAAAGCGCGATGAATTCGGCGGTGAACAGGAGCCCCGCCAGCGCCCCCGCCGCCTCGGTCCCGTCGAGTTCGAAAATGCGCCGCTTGCTCAGAAGCGCGTAGGCGAGGACACAGATCGCGCCGATCGCGGAGCGGGCGCCCGTCTGGGCGATCGGCCCGACGTCGGGCAGCGCCAGCTTGGCGACGACCTGGTTGAAGCCCCAGATGACGCAAAGCACGAACACCAGCGCCGCGGCGAACGGGTCGAGGGCTTTCGCTTTCATCGCTCCCAAGTCGCCGAGGGCAAGCGGGAAATCAAGGGCGGTAAAGGGCGCGCGTTGCAGCGCGGATGGCTCTACACTAGGCAGCCTTCCCAGCGCGCCGTACCTTCGGCAAATCGACGGGTAGTTCGGCGTGCATCCTCCCCAAGGCCTCGTCGATAAGCCCGATCTGAGAATTATGACGTAGGTCGAGGAGGCGGCGCACGGAATTCTCCGGCGACCCGAGCGCGTTCGCCAGTTTCGCCTTCGACCAGCCTCGCGATCGCATCGTCTCGTAAAGAGCAAGCTTTGCGATGACCAGGGAAGGAAGCGTTGCGCGGTCCGGTCCGGAATGGGCCGCGCCATGACGCGGAAGCGCTCTTCCGGCCTTCATGTACCCTTCGAGCGCCACGATCACGCAGTCGAGCGCATTCGCCCGCGCGTCGTCCTGGGTCTCGCCCTCGGTCAGCGCTTCCGGGATCCCGGGAAAGCGGACGAGCCACCAGCCGTTCTCCTGCCGCTCCAATTTATACCGATATCCAAACGCCATTTACCGCTGCTCCAGATCGGGCAAGGAAAGGCCAAGTTGGTCGAGCATCGCCTTCAAAAGCCCTGGACCAATCTCCTTCTTCCGATCCTTGAGTGTTGTGAAACGTTCGCCGTAGTAAAGGCGCCCGTGACTGCCCTTGCCATGAGCGGGATCGAAGGAGACCGGAACCCCGCGCCGGCGGCCCAGTTTCCTGATCCGCTTCTCGAGCTCATTGCCGGTCATCGGACAGGATCGCACATATCTGTGCGCCTCGCAACACCTTCAAGACTTGATCGCTGGAGTTCGCCTGCTCGGTGACCCTCGATCCATTCGCCCCAGACACGAGCGCCCGGTCGAGCCTATCGCCCTATAAAATCAAGGGCGGCGGGCCTTGCTTTGGACCCGCCGCCATCGTCGGCCGCTCGGAGGATCAATCGCGTGTCGCGGCAGACCCCGGAGGCCGGCCTGACGGAGGTCCGAAGGCCGGACCTCGCGTTGCTTTCGCTTTCGGCCGTTAAAGCCCGGCGAGGTAGCTGGTCGGATCGACCGGGGTCGAGCCCTTGCGCAATTCGAAATGGAGCTGGGGCGAATTGACGTTGCCGGTGTCGCCGGACTTGGCGATCACCTGCCCGCGCTTGACCGTCTCGCCCCGCTTCACGTCCAGTTCCTCGTTGTTGCCATAAGCCGTGACGAAGCCGTTCGGATGCTTGATCAGCACCAGGTTGCCGTAACCCTTGAGCCCGTCGCCGGCATAGACGACGACGCCGTTTTCCGCCGCGCGCACCGACGTGCCCGAAGGCACGGAGATGTTGATGCCGTCGTTGCCGCCGGCCTTGAACCCCTGGATGATGCGCCCGCGCGCGGGCCAGCGGAATTCCGGTTCGGTTCCCGCCGCGTCGGCTTGCGCGCCGGTGAGCGCGGGTTTGCTTGCCGCAGCGCCCGATTCGAGGTTGCCGGTC
>DATGHB010000521.1:0-6962 GCA_035308265.1 Roseiarcus sp. | reverse complement strand
CCGCCTCAGCCCCGCCGGCGCCGAAGCGCGAGCCTCAGATCAAGCTTAAGATCGCCGCGCTCGAAGACAGGATGAGCCGCTTCCATGATCTTCTGCGCCGCGTGGACGAGGCCCTAGCGGAAGCGAGCGCGGGCGACGGTGACGCGCTCAAGGTCGCCGATCTCGCGGCCAAGCGCGCCGAGCTCGAGCGCGCCTTGTTGGCGACGGAGGAAGCATGGTTCGATCTCACGGCCGAGGCCGAAGAGGCATGACGGCGCCGCGAGGGTGGGCCGCGGCGCTGGTCCTGTTGGGAGCGGCGCCCGCGCTCGCCGACGGGCCGCCGCCGTGGCCGGCGAGCCTTGTCGGCCGGCTCGAGGCGCTGGCGCTGATCGAGAGCCTCAACGCCGACCTGCTCGCCCATGACAGCGCGACGCTCACTCTCGAGCGCTGGTGCGCCGATCACCGTCTCGCCGATCCGCCCCGCGTCGTGGCCGAGCGCGTGCGCGATACGGTCAAGCCGGCCAGCGCGGAAGTGCGCGCCGCGCTCGACGTCAAGCCGGACGAAAAGCTCGGCTATCGGCGGGTTCGGCTAAAGTGCGGCGATCATGTGCTGTCCGAGGCCGACAACTGGTACGTTCCGTCGCGGCTCACGCCGGCGATGAACCATGCGCTGGACACGACCGATACGCCGTTCGGCAAGGCGGTCGCCGCGCTCCATTTCCGCCGCCATACGCTCTCGGCGGATTTGCTTTGGCGGCCGCTGCCCAACGGCTGGGAGATGGGCGCATCGCCCGCCGCGGGGGAAGCGGGCGCGCTCCCGATTCCCGATCACGTCCTCGAGCATCGCGCTGTCCTATCGACGCCCGATGGCGAGCCGATCAGCGAGGTGGTCGAGAGCTACACGGGCGAGGTTCTGGCCTTCCAGCCGCCGAAATAGGCGCGGGTCCGGCGCCAGTCAGGGAGAAAACGCCGATGTTCGTCAGCAGCCTGTTCGCAGGCAAAAAGATCCTCGTCACCGGTGGCGGCACCGGGCTCGGCAAGGCGATGGCGGAGAAATTCCTCAGCCTCGGGGCTGAGATCGGCATCTGCGGCCGCCGCAAGAGCGTATGCGACGCGACCGCCGCGGAGCTCATGAAAACGCATGGCGGACGCGTCTCTAGCTACGGCGTCGACATCCGCGACGCCGCCGCCGTCGATGCGATGGTCGAGGAGATCTTCCGCGAAGGCCCGCTCACCGGCCTCGTCAACAACGCCGCCGGCAATTTCATCTCCCGCACCGAGGACCTGTCGCCGCGCGGGTTCGATGCCATCGCCAATATCGTGATGCACGGCACCTTCTACGTGACGCAGGCGGTGGGCAAGCGCTGGATCGCCGCGGGGCAGAAAGGCGCCGTCCTCTCGATTGCGGTGACGTGGGTGCGCAACGGCGGGCCCTATGTCGTCCCCTCGGCGATGAGCAAGGCGGCAATCCATGCTATGACCATGTCGCTCGCGCAGGAGTGGGGCCGCCATGGCATTCGCCTCAACGCCATTGCGCCCGGCGAAATCCCGACCGAAGGCATGAGCAAGCGGCTCATGCCGGGCGCCGAGCCCGGCGCATCCGCCGCGCGCAACCCGATGGGGCGGGTCGGACACATCGAGGAATTACAGAACCTGGCGACCTTCCTGATGTCCGATGGCTGCGACTGGCTGAGCGGCGAGACGATCGTGATGGACGGCGCCGACGCGCTGGCCACCGGGGGCAATTTCTATGAGTTGCGCCGATGGGGCGACGCCGAGTGGAAAGCCGCGCGCGAGGCGATCCAGGCCATCAACGCGCGCGACAAGGCTGAGCGGAGCTGAGGGAAACGGGAGGCGGACTCATGGCGGACACGGGCGCAATGCGCAGCTGGAAGCTCACCCAGTTCGGTGCGCCGCTGAGCGAGATCATCGAGTCGCCGCCGGCGCCCAAGCAGTCACAAGCGCTGCTGCGGATCAGCGCCTGCGGCGTCTGCCACAGCGACCTGCATATCGCCGACGGCTATTTCGATCTCGGCCAGGGCCGGAAGCTGGACCTCGCGCCTGTCGTCAAACTGCCGCGCATCCTCGGTCACGAGATCGCCGGCGTGGTTGAGGAGCTGGGACCGGACGCTACGGGGGTGAAGGTCGGCGATCGCCGGGCGGTCTATCCTTGGGGCGGGTGCGGAGAGTGCGCGCTGTGCCGGGCGGGGCAAGAGAATCTGTGCGCCAGGCCGCGACAGCTCAGCTTGCAGGCGGACGGCGGCTTCAGCAATTATGTGCTCGTCGATCATCCGAGATACCTCGTCGAGTACGAGCCGCTGCCGGCGCCGTTCGCCGCGACGCTCGGCTGTTCCGGCCTCACCGCCTTCAGCGCGCTGAAGAAGGCCGCGCCCGTCGATCGGGAGCATCCGCTCCTGATCATTGGCGCCGGCGGCCTCGGCCTCGCCGCCGTCAACCTGTGTCACGCGCTCTACGGCGCCGCTCCGATTGTCGCCGACATCGACGCGGCGAAGCGGCAGGCGGCGCTCGAGGCGGGCGCCTCGGCCGTGATCGACCCCGCCGACCCCGACGCGCGCAAAAGGCTCATGGCGGAGACCGGCGGCGGCGTCTCGGCGATCGATTTCGTCGGCGCGGAGACGAGCGCCGCGTTCGGCCTGTCGGTTTTGCGCCGGGGCGGGCGCCTGTTCGTGGTCGGCCTGTTCGGCGGCTCGATCGTCATTCCGCTGGCGACCTTGCCGTTCAAGGGCGTCGGCGTCGTCGGCGTGCTCACCGGAACCCTGCCCGAGTTCAGGGAACTCATGGCGCTGGCGCGCGCAGGCAAGGTGAAGCCGCCGCCGATCGAGACCAGGCCTGCGGACATGGCCCAGCACGCGCTGGACGATCTTCGCGCCGGCCGCGTGCGCGGCCGCGTCGTCCTCACCGAAGGAAGGAGGTCGGCGTCATGAGCTGGCGCAACGCTCCCATCCTGGCGATCGTCCCGCCGCCGGTTCAGTTCGCGGTCGTGTTTCTGGCCGGGGCCGGACTCGATCGGCTCAGCCCGTGGCGGCCGGCGTGGATGGCGATCGGGGCCGTGCGCTGGGCCGGCCTCGCGCTTGCGATCGCAGGCTGTGCGCTCGCCGCGGCCGCGGCCGGACGGTTCGTGCTCCGGCGCACGACGCTCCACCCGACCGGGCGCCCGTCGCGCCTCGTCGCCAGCGGCGCGCACGCATGGTCGCGCAACCCGATGTATCTGTCCTTGACCGTCATCTACGTCGGCCTCGCGCTCACGCTCGGGAGAGCCTGGCCGCTGATCCTGGTGGTCCTCCCCTGGGCGTCGATGAACTGGGCGGTCATCCCGTTCGAGGAGGCGCGCCTTAGCGCAACCTTCGGCCCGGACTATGCCGATTATTGCCGGCGCGTCCGGCGCTGGATTTGAGGCGGCGCGGGGCGAAAGCAAGCTCGCTTCGACTTGCAAACGCGGCTCCATTCCGCAACTCTCCGGAAGAGACGGCAAAAGGGGAGCGGTGTGAGCAAGATAGTCGTCATTGGAGCCGCCGGGCTCATCGGAAAAGAGGTCGTGAAGGCGCTGGGCGAGAGCGAGTGCATCCGCGCGTCGCGCAGTTCGACCGAACGCGTCGACATCTCGGATCCGAAATCGCTCGCCGCGTTGTTCGAACGCGTCGGCCAACTGGATGGAATCGTCTGCACGGGCGGAACGGCGCGCTACAAGCCGTGGAACCAACTGACCGATGAGGATTGGACGTTTTCGCTCGCCAACAAATTGTTGGGCCAGGTCAATGTCGTCCGCTACGGAGCGAAGTCTGTCCGGCCCGGCGGGGCGATCACGCTCACGACGGGACTTGCCGCGCAATTTCCGGCTCCTGGCAGCGCGATCATCACCACCGTCAACGCCGCCGTGGAGGCGTTCGTGCGCGCGGCGGCGGCCGAGCCGTCGCTGGCCGTGCGGGTCAACGCGGTCTCGCCGGGCTGGGTCTCGGAGACGTTGCAGGCGATGGGTCGCAATCCATCGGGCGGCATTCCCGCCGCCGAGGTGGCCAAGGTTGTCGTCCGCCAGTTTCGTGAGGGCTTGACGGGTTCTGTAGCCCCCGCAGCCAAAGTCTGAAACAACCATTCACCATTGCGGCGCGCCGCGCGCGGCCTCGGCGAGCGAGGCCGCAAGATAGGGCGCGAACGAACGCCAGATTTCGATGTGGAACACGGTCTCGGCGCGGCGCCAGAGCACGATCTCCGCCTTGTCGAACAGCGTGCGCGTCGCGAACCCGACCGGAAAGGCCTTGGGGGCGAGGTCGAGCGGACAGCCGGCGTTGACGACCCGCGCGGCGGCCGGCCCGCTGGCGATCAGCCCGATCTGGCGATGCGAGACGTCGACAAGGCTGTGCGCGGTTCCCTCGAGCACCGACTCCAGCACCCCGGCGATTGTCCCGGCGTCGGCGTCGTCCGCGATCAGGAGCCATTCATCCGGCCCAAGCCATAGCGCCGCGCGCTTGTCCCCCTCGCTCGCCAAACCAAGGCGCGAAGGCGGTTCGGCGCCGAACGCCATCCCGCAGGCGACCCGCACCGCCTCGCCGCCCCGCAGGATGAATCGCGCCGCGGGCGGCGCTTCCACGAGCGCGAATCGCGGCCCTTCAGGAAGGGGACCTTCGAGGGGCGAGCGGGCGCGAACCGCGGCGTCAGCCATTGAGACGCGCTCCTCCCTTGTCATAGAAGATCGGGGCGACGACCGTCGCCCGGACCGCGCCGCCGGGCATCGGGACATGGAGCTTCGAGCCCAGGCGCGATCTGCCGGCGGCGATCATGGCGAGCGCGATCGGGCGGCCCAAAGTCGCGCTCAGGTAGGACGAAGTGACATGGCCGAGCGCGGACGAGCCGGCTGGCGGGCGCGCGCTTTCCGTCACCTGCGCGCCCTCTTCGAGCATGAATCTCGGATCGTCGGTCAGAAGCCCGACGAGCTGGTTGCGATTGGCCGCGAGCATATCAGGGCGCGTGAGCGACCGCTTGCCGACGAAGTCCTTCTTCGCTTTGCCGATCGCCCAGTCGAGACCGAGATCGGCGAGCGTCGCCGTGCCGTCGGTGTCCTGGCCGACGATGACATAGCCCTTCTCGGCCCGCATGACATGCATCGCCTCGGTTCCGTAAGCGCAGCCGTCCTGCTTCCGGACCTCGCGCCACGCGGCCTCCCAGACCGCTCGGCCATAGTGCGCGGGAACGTTGATCTCGTAGCCCAGTTCCCCGGTGAAGCTCACCCGCATCAGCCGCGCCTTAACGCCGCACGCGCGCGCTTCCCGCACGCTCATGTGCGGAAACGCTTCGTTCGACAGATCGGCGCCCTCAATGAGCGGGGCGATCGTTTCGCGCGCCCGCGGGCCCTGCACGGCGATCGTCGCCCATTGCTCGGTCACAGAAGTGAGCCAGACCCTGAGATCGGTGAACTCGGTCTGCAGATAGTCCTCCATATGGGCGAGCACGCGTGGCGCGCCGCCGGTCGTGGTCGTCACATGGAACCGGTCGAGCGCGAGGCGCGCGATCACCCCGTCGTCCAAGAGGAAGCCGGCCTCGCTCAGCATGAGGCCGTAGCGGCAGCGCCCGACTTCCAGCTTCTGGAAGCCGTTCACGTACATCCGCTCGAGGAACGCCGCCGCGTCGGGGCCGGCGACCTCGATCTTGCCGAGCGTGGAAGAGTCGAACAGTCCGACGCTCGCGCGCGTCGTGCGGCACTCGCGCGCGACCGCGTCATGCATCGACTCGTTAGGCTTAGGGAAATACCAGGCGCGCTTCCATTGGCCGACGTCCTCGAAGGCTGCGCCGTTCTCGGCCGCCCACTCGTGAATGGGCGTTCGGCGGACAGGGTCGAACAGGTCGCCGCGCGCGGGGCCGGCGAAGGCGCCGAACGTCACCGGCGTATAGGGCGGGCGGAAGGTGGTGAGCCCCACTTCGGGAATCGGCTTCCTGAGCTCGGCCGCGGCGATCGCGAGCGCGTTGATGTTGGAGAGCTTGCCCTGGTCGGTCGCCATGCCGGTCGTGGTGTAGCGCTTGATGTGCTCGATCGAGCGCATGCCTTCCTGCACCGCAAGGCTCACGTCCTTGGCGCAAACGTCGTTCTGGAAATCGACGAAGGCTTTCGCGCGGCGATCGGCGCGGGGCGGCGGGACAACGGGCGCTTTGTCCGACGCCGGCGGAAGAGCGCCGCTGACCGCATAAGTTCGCGCGCCCGGCGCCGTGAAGCCGGCGCCAGCCGCCGCCGCGCGCCCCGCCGCGTCGCCCTCGGCGAGCGCGCGCGCAAGGTCGAAGCTCGCGTTGCAGGCGCCGGCCGAGCGCTCCCGCTGCACGGACATTCCCGGCCTGAAGACTTGCAGCGCCTCGTCGAACACGAGCTTGCCGCGCGACTGCGAGAAGAGATGCACCGATGGCGTCCACCCGCCCGACATCAGGAGCGCGTCGCAGGCGACGGTTCGGCTCGCGCCCGCGACCTTCAGCCGCGCCGCCTTGACCCGAAGCCGCCCGTCGGCGCCGAGAATCTCGGCGCCGGCCGCGACCTCGATGCCCGCCGCGCGTGCGGCGTCGGGCAGCGCGCCCAAGGCCTCCGCGCGCAGGTCGGCGATCAGTTCGACCCTGACGCCCGCTTGTCTGAGATCGAGCGCGGCTCGGTAGGCGCTGTCATGCGCCGTCGCGACCACGACGCGCTCGCCGACCGCGACGCCATATTGATTACAATAGCGCCGCGCCGCGCCGGCCAGCATCACGCCCGGCCGGTCGTTGTCCGGGAAGACCAGCGGGCGCTCGATCGCGCCGGCCGCCAGCACTGCCTCGCGCGCCCGCATTTGCCACAAGCGCTCGCGCGGCAGGTCCGGATCGGCGATGAGGTCGGCTTCGGGGATGCGCTCGGCGAGCGCGACGAAATTCTGCGCGTAATAACCGAACGCCTGCGTGCGCGGCATCATCCGCACGTTGGGCGCGGACCCCAGCGCGGCCAGCGCGCCCTCGAG
>DATGHB010000520.1:0-5640 GCA_035308265.1 Roseiarcus sp. | reverse complement strand
CGGAGTGAGGAGCAAGACTTGCAGAAGCTCGAAGCGCAATGTCGCTGCGGCTCGACCGGACTGACGATCGCCGGCGAACCGGTCGTGCAGTTGTATTGCCATTGTGACGACTGCTAGGCCGCTCACGCGGCGGCCTACGTCCTCTCGGCGATCTACCCCGCGCAGGCGGTGCAGATCGTTCGGGGCGATCCTGTCCCGATGGTCGTCAGAACCGTCGAACGCATGCGCTGCGCAAAATGCGGGACCTATCTGTTTTCCGAACTTGCCAACGTTGGGATGCGAAGCGTCAACGCCTATCTTCTGCCGAAAGGCTCGTTTGCGCCGCAGTTTCACGTGCAATGCGCCCACGCTGTTCTTCCGGTCGTCGACGGTCTACCCCCCTACAAGGGCTTTCCGGCTTCATTTGGCGGGTCGGAAGAATTCGTCGCTTGGTAGACTCAACAACGCCGAACGGCTGCGCCGGAACGGGTCACGCGCCTGAGCGTCAGGTTGACCCTGCCCCCGTCCGGCAGCAGCGTTGACGATCCAGAAATGATCCGGTCGACGCCGTGGAAGGCAAGACGGCCCTCGCCCTGAAGCGCCATGGCGTCGCCCGAGGCGAGGCGGAAGGACCGGGTCGGCGCGTTGCGTTCAAGTCCGCCAACGCGGAACAGCGCCGTGTCGCCGAGCGACAGCGAGACGACAGGGGCGGAGAAGTCCTCCTCGTCACGGTCCTGGTGCAGGCCCATTCGCGCCCCCCGGTCGTAGAGATTGATGAGGCAGGCCTCGGGCGGGGGCGCCGAGGGCTCGATTCGCCCCCAGGCCGCGATCAGACTTGGGGGCATCGGAGGCCATGGGCGCCCGGTCTCCGGGTGGGCCGGCTGATAGCGATAGCCGCGTTCATCCGAGACCCAGCCGAGCGGACCGCAATTGCTCATCTGAACCGAAAACGGCTTGCCCGTGCGGGGCATGCGCGGGCGGAACGGCGGCGCCTCGGCGAGGATCGCCAGGATTTCGTCGCGTAGCGCCTCCTGGGCCGGGGAAGCCAGAAAACCGGGGAAATATCGGACCCCCGGCGCGATCGTAACCACCGCCGTCTTAGCGGGGCTCGACCCTTCCGGATCGCCTTCCCTTGGCGCGGGGCGGGGCGTATAGGAGGCCGAATTCATAACCAAAGCATCCCGCGCAATTCCGAGGGTCCATTGAGGGCAATCTATGGCCGGCCATAGTCAGTTCAAGAACATCATGCACAAGAAGGGCAAGCAGGACGCGATCCGCTCCAAGCTCTTCTCCAAACTTGCGCGGGAAATCACCGTCGCGGCCAAACTCGGCCTGCCCGACCCGGGCATGAACGCGCGCCTGCGCGCCGCGGTGCTCGCCGCCAGAGCCGAGAACATGCCTAAGGACAATATCGAGCGGGCGATCAAGAAGGCGGCGTCAGCGGACACTGAGAATTATGACGAGGTGCGCTACGAAGGCTATGGGCCGGGCGGGGTCGCGGTGATCGTCGAAGCGCTGACCGACAACCGCAACCGCACCGCGGGCGAAGTGCGCTCCCTGTTCACGAAGGCAGGCGGAGCGCTGGCCGAAACGGGCGCGGTTTCGTTCCTGTTCGACCGGGTCGGGCTCATCGTCTTCGCCCGCAAGGCGGCCAGCGACGAGGCAATGCTGGAGGCTGCGATCGAGGCCGGCGCCGACGACGTCCTCTCGGGCGAGGAGGAGCACGAGGTCATCACCTCGGTCGAGGCTTTGCGCGAGGCGCAGAAGGCGCTTGAGGCGAAATTCGGCGAGCCCGAGAAGGCGGCCATTGTCTGGCGGCCGCAGAACACGGTCGCCGTCGACGACGAAGCGGGCGAAAAGGCGCTGCGCCTGATCGGCGGGCTCGAGGACAACGACGACGTCCAGACCGTCACCGCCAATTTCGAGGTGTCTGAGGCGTTGATCGCCAAGATGGAGGCGTAGCGCTTTCGGCGAATCGCCGAAAGCGCTACGTTTCTTTGATTGTCGCGCGCTTGGCGAAAAACCGGTTCCCACTTTTTCGCCGCGCGCAGCAGCGCCGCGCCTCGGCGGCGCTCACCGGAACCCTCGCCTCAGACCCACCCGCAACGGCGGAACCCCCACGGGGTCCACCAGCAACGCCAGCCAGGCGCAAAGCCATAATACCGATGCCGCCATCCCCATCCATAGCGCGGGCCCCAGCCCCAGCGATGCCAGCCACCATGCCATCCCCATCGGTTATGCCACCCACCGCGCCAGCCGTGATGCCATCCCCATCCGTGATGCCATTGGGCCAGTTCGACATCCGCGACGGCCGCGGGTTGCTGGAACGAGGGCGCGGAGAGGGTGAAGGCGGGCGAGGGCGCGCTTGAGGCAGCGAGCATCGCAGCGCCGGCAATGGCGGCGATCGCCCCGCCGGACAGAATGCGGAAGTCCATGGTGTCCTCCAAGATTCGCCAGCCCTTGCGACGATCGTAACTCGTACCGTCTGAATTTGGCGTGAATATCGCGTCGTTCGAGCATAAACGCTGTTGGCTTGGTCAGGGTTCCGGGCGGCGGTCCTCGACGTTTCCTGGGGAGATCGGTCATGGAGCGGCCTTCCGGCCTTCGCATCGACGTTGAAGACGCGCCACGCGACGCGGACGTCGAGGTCCTGCCCAACGGGCTCGAAGCGTTCAACGAAAGCCGGTGGCCGGGCCATCAGACGTGGCGGCCGCTGGCCGTCTTCGCCCGCCACCAGGAGAGCATCGTCGGCGGGCTGTCTGGCGAAACCTACTCGGGCTGGCTGTTCATCCGCTACCTATGGGTAAGCGAGACCCTGCGCGTCAGGGGGATCGGGCGGGAGCTGATGAGCGCCGCCGAGCTCCGTGCGCTCGAGCGCGGCGCTCATTCCGCCTGGGTCGACACGTTCTCATTCCAGGCCCCCGGCTTCTACCGCAAGCTCGGCTACGAGATATTCGGGGAATTGGACTATCCGCCTGGCCACAAGCGCATCTTTTTCAAGAAGCGGCTCACAGGGGGTCCGGCGGGGGCGTCCGGGGCGGGCGGTTGAAGGGTGGTCACAAAGGCCAACCAGGAAATGGGCTCAGCGCGGCGGCCGCCGCTCGAAGGCCGGCAGGCCCTCCGGGATCAGGTGGAAGGGCTGCTTGTCGATCGTATAGATCGCCATCCGGGGCGCGCCATAGAGGCCCGGGTCGTCGAGCGTTCCGACTTTCAGGATCACGAACGGCATGTCTCGCCGGCGCGTGGCGAGGTGGGTCCCGCAATTCGCACAGAATTCGCGGGTCACCGGCTCATCGAGATCGCCGCGGGCAAACGTCTTGGGCGCGCCGCTCACATAGCGGAAGCCTTCGGGCGGCATTACCATGAACATATTCGGCGCGCCGCCGCTGATGTACTGGCATTCGCGGCAATGGCATTGCGCCTTGAGCCGCGGCTCGCCCTCGGCGACGTAACGCACTTGCCGGCAATAGCACCCGCCCTCGAACTTCATCGCTCGTCCTCCTGAAGGCCGCCATCCTAGCCGCGGCGCAGCCCGGCCGGAAGCGGAACGCTTCCCCCGTTAACCCGCCAATGCGATAAGGTTGGACGAGGCCAAGCCGACATGCCGATTCGCCGTCTCGATTCGCTCACCATCGACCGCATCGCCGCGGGCGAGGTGATCGAGCGGCCGGCCGCGGCGATCAAGGAACTGGTCGAGAACGCGCTCGACGCGGGAGCGAAATCGATCGAGGTTGCGATCGAAGCTGGCGGGAAAAGGCTGATCCGCGTCGTCGACGACGGACGGGGGATGGACGAAGCCGATCTCGCCCTCTCGGTCGAGCGCCATGCGACCTCCAAACTCGACGGCGGCGATCTTGAGCGAATCGCGAGCTTCGGCTTCCGCGGCGAGGCTCTGCCCTCGATCGCCTCGGTCGCGCGGCTCGAAATCCGCGCCCGTGAGCGCGGCGCGCCGAATGGGCTCAGGCTCGTGGTCGAGGACGGGGTCAAAGGCGCAATCGAGCCCTGCGCGCTTCCCCCTGGCGCCCGGGTCGAGGCGCGGGACCTGTTCTCCGCCACGCCGGCCAGACTCAAGTTCCTCAAATCCGATCGCGCCGAAGCCGCCGCCGCCGCCGACGCGGTCAGGCGCCTGGCGATGGCCGCGCCTGAGGTCCGCTTTTCCTTGACGACCGACCTCGGCTCCCCGTTCGACTGGCCCGCCTGCCGGCCCGGCGACGAGGGCGTCGCCGAGCGGCTCCGCCAGGCGCTCGGCGACGATTTCGCGCTGAATTCGCTCGAGCTCGACGCGGCCCGGGAGTCGCAAAGGCTCAAGGGCCGCATCGGCCTGCCCACCTTCAGCCGCCCGAACGCCTCCCAGCAGTTCCTGTTCGTCAACGGGCGCGCGGTGCGCGACCGGGCCCTGGCCTCCGCCTTGCGCGCGGCTTATCTCGATGTCCTGCCCCCCGACCGGCATGGGGTCGCGGCCCTGTTCATCGAATGCGATTCCGCCGAGGTCGACGTCAATGTCCACCCCGCCAAGGCCGAAGTGCGCTTTCGCGACCCCCAGGCGATCCGCGGCCTCATCATCAGCGCGGTCAGGCGGCGGCTGAACGAGGCGTTGCATCGCGCCTCAACGACCGGCGGCACGGCGACCATCCTCGCCATGCGCCCGCCGCAGGCCTATCACGGAGCGTCCTTTTCCCCTCGCTGGGACTGGCGCGCTTCCCCCGCCGCGCCGAGGCTGGCCGAGCCGGTCCAGCCGGGCTTCGCCGAGATCGCCCCCTCGGCGCTTGCGCCGGCGGCTTTGCCGGCCGAGCGCGACCTTGCGGCGCCGCTAGGCGCGGCGCGGGCGCAGGTGCACGAGAACTATATCATCGCCCAGACCGGGGATGGGATCGTCATCGTCGACCAGCACGCGGCGCATGAGCGGATCGTCTACGAGCGCCTCAAGCGCGAGCGGGAAAAGGGCGGAATCGAGCGGCAGACGCTGTTGACGCCCCTGGTGGTCGATCTCGATCCCGACGCGGCGGCGCTGATCGACGCGCATCAGGAGGAACTGGCCGGCCTCGGCCTGATCGTCGAGGGCTTCGGCCCCGGCGCTGTGATGGTGCGCGAAGCGCCTTCCGCGATCGCTTCCGGCGACCTCGCCTCCCTCATCAGCGACCTCGCCGCCGACCTCGCGGCGGAGGACGGGGCGCAGAGCCTCGAGCGGCGGCTCGACCGCTGGCTCGGAACGTTCGCCTGCCGGCATTCGGTGCGCTCGGGCCGGGCGCTGAAGCCCGAGGAGATGAACGCGCTTTTGCGCGAGATGGAATCGACGCCAGGCGCCGGCCAGTGCAATCACGGCCGCCCGACCTATGTCGAGCTCAAGCTTGCCGACATCGAGCGGCTGTTCGGGCGGCGGTAGGCGCTGGATTTGGCTTTTCTTGGCGAGGCCCTGTCGGACGGCGTTTGACCCTCTCAGGCGGGGTTGGAAAAGCTTGGATTTGCTTGGATTCTCTCGTGCGAAATGAGCCTTTTCAATGGGTTACATGGGAATTTCGCGCAAACCTTTATTCGCGCGCCCCATGCCGCCCATGAGGGCTCGGGACCGAACCGCGTCCGTCCTTCCGTGGGTCATCGACCAACGCGTCAGGCCTGGCGTTCATGTGCGCGTCCATTTCTTTCATATTCGCACGGTAGCAT
>DATGHB010000519.1:0-9893 GCA_035308265.1 Roseiarcus sp. | reverse complement strand
GCGTGAAACGCACCAGGGCTCAATATTCTCGAGCCAGTCGAAGTAGGTCTTCTCCCAGGTCTTCGGCACGAACTGGGTTTTGCCTACGCGAACCGCGGCGATCGCGGGCTCCGCCAGCGTCTTGGCGTCGACGTACCACTGGTCGGTGAGCCAGGGCTCGATGACCGCGTTCGAGCGGTCCCCGTGCGGCACGGCGTGCGCGTGCGGCTCGATCTTCGCCAGGAGACCAGCAAGCGCCATCATCTCGACGATCAGCCCTCGCGCGATGAAGCGGTCCTGCCCGTCGACGGCGGCGATGAGCCGCGCGTGATCGTGATCGCTCTCCAGCCCCTCGAAAAAATCGGCGTTACCCTTGAGCGTCACCTGCCCCTGCGCATCGAGGATGTTGATCGGCCGGACTCCCTCGGCCTCATGTCTCTTGCCGACCTCGAAATCGTTGAAGTCGTGCGCAGGCGTGATCTTGACCGCGCCCGCGCCCTTTTCGGGATCGGAATATTCGTCGGCGACGATCGCGATCAGGCGGCCGACCAGCGGCAGGCGAACGCGTTGACCGATGAGATGCTGATAGCGCGGGTCGTCGGGGTGGACGGCGACCGCGGTGTCGCCGAGCATCGTCTCGGGCCGCGTGGTGGCGACGGTGACGCGTTCGCCGGTCTCCTCGCCTTCGGCGTCTGCGACCGGATATTCGAAGTAGTAGAGCTGCCCGTTGGGATTCCGGGCGAGCGCTTTGGCGAGCGCCGCCGCGTCGAGCGGCGCGCCGTCCTCCCGCGACCACTTGAACGAGCCCCTGGTCTCGACCTGCGCCACCTCGAGGTCGGAGATCGCGGTCTGGAACTTCGGGTCCCAGTTGACGAGCCTTTTATCCTTGTAGACGAGCCCCTCGCGATAGAGCTGGACGAACACTTTCGCCACCGCGCGCGACAGGCCTTCGTCGAGGGTGAACCGCTCGCGGCTCCAGTCGCAGGAGGCGCCAAGCCGCTTGAGCTGGGAAACGATCGCGCCGCCCGATTCCGCCTTCCACGCCCACACCCGCTCGACGAACGCCTTGCGGCCGAGAGCCCGGCGGTCCGGCTCCTGCCGCTCCATCAGCATGCGCTCGACCACCATTTGGGTGGCGATGCCGGCATGATCGACGCCGGGCTGCCACAGCACGTCGCGGCCTCTCATGCGCCAGTAGCGGCACAAGATGTCCTGGAGCGTGTTGTTGAGCGCATGGCCCATATGCAGGTTGCCGGTGACGTTCGGCGGCGGAATGACGACGCAAAACGGCTCTGCCCCCGCCCGGTCGGGGCGGCCGGCCCGGAAGGCGCCCGTTTCCTCCCAAAGCGCGGAAACGCGGCCTTCGGCCGCCGCGAAGTCGAACGATTTGTCCATCATGGGATTCTGGTCTGGCGACGCCCTCGGGAACCGGCCCTTTCGAGATCGAATGGCGGCTTTCCGAGCGGCGCGCGCGGTTGCGCCAGGGGCGCTATAAACGCATGGCGGTCGAAGTCAACGCGCGACGCCGGACGGGGCCCTCGGCTATTTCCGCCCGCGCGCGACCCGCTGGATCTCCGCCCGCACCAGCCGCTCGACGATCGAGGGCAAGTTCTCGTCCAGCCATTGCTTGAGCATCGGCCGCAACATCTCGCGCACCAGCTCATCGGCGAGTTCGGCGCTGCGAACCTCGAGACTGGCCGACAAGGCCCCGAACGACAAGGCCGCCGCCTCGTTCGCTTCCGCCGACAACAGCGGGGCTTCGTCGCCACCGGCGGGTTCGGCTTCGGTCGCCTGCAGCCGGCGCCAGACGATCGCCGGCGCGACGGTCTCCGGCCGCTCAAGCGCTTCGGAGGGCTCGCCCTCAACCGCGGAGCCGTCCTTGGAATAGACGATTTGGGCCGAGGGCGCGGGAGCGAGCTCCGGCGGCTCAAGCGCCGCCCCCCTCACGGGATCATCGGCGATGATGTTGCGGATCGAGGCGAGGATTTCCTCCATCGACGGCTCATGGGCCCGCTGCGCGCGATGAATCGCTTCGAGATCGCGGTCGTCGGAGTTCGAATTGGTTGCGCTCATCAGACCGCCTTGCCCCTTCCGAGGAGCGTTCTCCGAGGCGCCAGGCGCGAGCCGACTTAAACCAGCGCCGCCGCCGACCGCCGAATCGAGCCGCGATTGCCCCACGATAATCGCCTACCGGCGCGCGCGGCAAGCGGCATGGGAAGGCCGGACGGTTTTACTGTCCGCTCGGCGTCCTGAGGCCGATCCACTTGTTCTTGACCTGATCGAAATGGACCCGCGGGTCGTACTCGGCGACCGCAAGCCCGAGAGTGGGGATGTTGAGCCGGCCGACCGCCGACAGGAGCTGGTAGGAATTGACCACCTGGTCGTGTTCGGCCTGAACCAGCGTCGTGCGGGCCTGCAACAGCGCCTGCTGGGCGTTGAGCACGTCGAGGGTGGTCCGCTGGCCGACCTTGGCCTCTTCGCGCACCCCGGTCAGCGCCACCTCATTGGCGGAGACCGCCGCGCGGGCCGCCCGCACCACGCCGACAGACGCGACATTGAGGCCCCAGGCGGCGACAACGGCCTGGCGGACCTGGTTGCGCAACGAATCGGTCTGGATTTCCTGCTGCGACAAAGTCTCCTTCGCCTGCCGGGTCGTGGCGTATTCTGCTCCGCCCTGATAGATCGGGATGTTGATATTTCCCATGATCTGGCCCGACAGCACATGAAAGCCGGGAATCCCGCTCGCGTCGTACTGGTTGCTGACCCCGGCGGAGATCCCGATGGTCGGGTAGAGAGCGCCCTCGGCGATTTTCACCTGCAATTGCGCCGCGTCGACGCCATGCAGCGAGGCGCTGATCGAGGGATGTTCGACCTGCGAGATGGATATCGCCTCCGCCAGGGTTTTCGGCAGCGGCCTGATGATGGGCTTCACCGGCGCAAGGCTGGTCGGCTGATCGCCGATAAATTGACGGTACCGCGCGACCGCGGCCTGAAGGGTCGCCTCGGCGCTGAGCGCGGTCGCTTGCGCGCTGGCGAGACTCGCTTCCGCCTGCGCCACATCGGTGCGCGTCACTTCGCCGACGGTGAAGCGGTCCCTCGTCTCGCGCAGCTGCTCCTTCAGCACATCGACATTGTTGCGATCGAGACCGAGGATCGCCGTATCCTGCAGCACGTCCATGTAGGCGGTGACGCCCGAAAGCAGGGTGTTCTGCTCCGTGTTGCGCAATTGCTCCCGCGCCCCGAACACCTTCGACTCGGCCTGACGGATGGAATTGAGCGTCTGGTTGCCGTTGAACACGGTCTCGTTGGCCTGAACGCCATAGCCCCGCGGTTTGAGAGTGACGTCCGCGCTGCCGGCGACGCCGCCGCCGGCGCCGACAATGCTCGTCTGGGCGCGTTCGATGCCGATGTCGCCGGTCGCGCTCACTTTCGGCAGGTAGCCGGCGTTCGCTATGGGGACGTTTTCGTCCGCCGCCCTAACCGCGGCGCGCTGGGTGTTAATGTCGGGATTGGTCAGATAGGCCTTGATGAGCGCCCCGCCGATCGTTTCCGCCCGGACCGCGCCTGCGCCAAGCGCCACGAGACCAGCCGTCGCCAGAAACGCCGCACGCAGCAGATCGCGCGAAGCGACGCGCCGCTGCCGAAATGCGCCTGAGCCCCAAATCATCCCCGCCTCATGCGCCCGCGCCGCATCGTGAAATTCAGCGGCCGACCCTCGCCGCCGCTTAACTTGCACGTCTGACCCGAAAATCAAAGACGCGAGCGCGACCGTGAGGACAAACTCAACCAACTCAACCAGGACAAAACTCGAGCCCCGCCTCCCGCTCATCGCCGAAAGCGGCCAGACCTCGGGGCCATCATAGGCGCAAGGCTCATCATCGCGCTACAAAAGCTGCGCCAGTTCGCCGCAACCGCGCCATTTTTCCGCTGAGCGTCGCAAAGATGCGACACCTCGCCCGCGCGGCGGTCCCGTATCGAGCCAAGTCCGAGCCCTAGAAGGCGAAGCTCGCCCGGGGCTGGAAGCCGTCCAGGAGATCTGCCCTGGTCTCGAACAGCGCCCTCCGGCTGATCGCGCGGCCGGCCTTTTCGTAAAGGGCCGCTTGCGACGGCTCGGACGACGCGTCGACGCCGACGAGACGCCCGGAATCGGCAAGCAGGGCGAGGAGCGCGTCCGGGGCGACCCCGAAGGCGCCTTCGACAACGATGAGGTCGAACGGTCCAAGACTCGCGGCCGCGCTGTCGAGCGGCCCCACGATCACCGTGACCTCCGCCCGGTGGTGAAGCTCGGCCTTGGCCGCTTCCGCCGCGCCGGGGTCGGATTCCAGGAGCACGACCTTCGCGCCCACGGTGGCGAGGATCGCCGCGCCATAGCCCGATCCGCCCGCGACATCGAGCGCGCGCTCGCCAGCGACGACCGCCGCCGCCTGCAACATGCGCGCGAGCGTCACGGGCGCGAGCAGCCGGCGGATTTTCGCCCCGCGCGCGGGCAATTGACGGTCGAGATAGGCAAGCGACGCGTAGTCAGGCTTGACGAAGCGCTGGCGCGGGGTGTCGAGAAAGGCGCCCAGCAGGGCCCTGTCGACCACTCCGCCGGTGCGCAGCTGGCCGTTGACCATGTTCAGGCGCCGGTCGAGCATCGTCTCGGCGGAAATGTGCGCCCCCCTTGGCTCAGACCCGCGCTTGCCGCAGCATTCTTCGTCCGGAAACCCAACCCGAACCAATCGATCAGGACCGAAGAAATCCTGGGCCGTGGCCATAAGACTCGACGCGCTGGCGGTCAAGGCCGCGTCCCCGCGCCAGCGCGAAACGGACGCCAAACGCTATTGCGGCCGAGGCGGCCGCGCCGACTGCCGCCTCGCGTCGCTTCCTACGCGGGTCTTTCCTTTGATCCGATTCACGCTTATGCGATCTTGAACCCGCGCTCGCCCCGAGGTCGGGGCGAACGCGCCCGCCGCTTGATCGCCTCCTCCGCGATCGGCCCACCCCCGCAGACCTCGATCACGAGAGCGATCATGACCAAGACTTGGCTCATCACCGGCTGTTCCACCGGCTTCGGCCGTTTGCTCGCGGAAGCCGCGCTCAACCGCGGCGACCAGGTCGTCGCCACCGCGCGCGACCCGGCGAGCCTCTCGGACATGGCCAAGACCTTTCCAAAGACGGCGCGCGCCGCCGCGCTCGACGTGACCAAGCCGGGCGCGGCCGAGAAGGCCGTGGCGCTGGCGGTGGAGGCCTTTGGCAAACTCGACATCCTGGTCAACAACGCCGGCTTCGGCTTCATCGGCGCGATCGAGGAAGCGACCCCGGACGAGTACAGGCCGATGTTCGAAACCAACGTCTTCGGCCTCATCGAGACCACACGCGCCGCCTTGCCGGCGATGCGCAAGACCGGCGCCGGCGGGCGGATCGTCAACATGTCGTCAGGCGCGGGCATCAAGGGCCTGCAAGGCTCGGGACACTACAACGCCACCAAGTTTGCGGTCGAAGGCATTTCCGAGGCCCTGGCCCAGGAGGTCGCCCCGTTCGGCATCGCGGTCATCATCGTCGAGCCGGGTCCGTTTCGAACCGACTTCCTCGGCCGCTCGATCTCGGCCGCAAAGAAAGAGATGCCCGAATATGCGGCGACGGCCGGCATGTTCCGAGCCTACCGGGTCAACAACGACGGCAAGCAGGTCGGTGATCCGGACAAAGGCGTCAAAGTCATCCTGAAAGCAGTCGACGCAGAAAGGCCGCCGCTCCACCTGCCGCTTGGCGCGCGCGCTTATGAACTGGCGCGCGCCAAAATTGCAGAATTCACCCGGGACATCGACGCCTGGGAAGCGGAGGCGAAAGCGACCGACTACGCGTGAGAGCGCCGCGTCCTGTCGGCCCTTCAGGAGAACGATTGTCTATTCGGTCCCGACCCGAATAGACTGGGCCGCCAACCGCTAGAGGCGCCGCTATGGAACGCGCTCTTCTCAGGATGTTTGCCGCCGGGACGGCCGCGGCCGCCCTCGCCGCTTTCCCCATCGCCGTGGTCGCGCAGAGCGACCAGAAGCCCACCCACGCCGAGGAGGTGCAGCACTGGGCGGAGGTGGGTATCGACAACCAGCTCAAGGGCCTGAAGACCAGTCTCCGGCTGACCGCAGACCAGGACAAGAATTGGGACCCGTTCGAAGCCGCGGTCAAAGGCGCCCAGAAGGCGCGCGTGCTTGCCCTGCAAAAGGAGCAAAGCGGCACGTTGTCGCCGATGGCCCTCAACGTGGCGAAGGCGGAGCGCCTCGAAGAGAGCCAGGCCAATCTCCAGAAGATCGTCGACGCGGCGACGCCCCTGTACAGGAGCCTCGATAAGACGCAGCAACACAAGTTCATCACGCAGGGCCGCATGCTGGTGCCCGAGCGCGGCCAATTCGCCAAGGCGATGCGGCGCGTCGGTCTGGCCAACGGCGATTAGCGCGCAGTAGCTGCGGGTCGGCAGGCTTCGCCAAGATTGCCGAAGCGCCTTACCGGCTTGCGTGAGGCCGATATCAAGACTCGGATCAATTCGCTGGCCTCGTCTTCCGCCAGATTCGCTAGCGGTTCTCGAGACAGCATCGCCAGCTCGGTCAGCTTGATTGGATCAAATCAAAACGATCCGCAGCACGCCGCCGAGCCCGGTAGTCCCATAGCTCGCGCACCATCGTCCGCGGGGCTTTTTCTGTCGGCCGGTTCTTGCGGCGCGGATTCCCCAGCCGCCGCGGCTGCCAAAGACGCGGTACACTAACGGACGTCCGCGCCCGTATCGTCCGCTGGTATTGGCAGGGGCAGTTGGCCGTGGCGAAGTTCATCGAGGGGCGCGGCCACGGTCGAACTGCGGAATTCCGCGACGGCCCGACGATGCAAGGTCGCCGCATCGACGTTCCCCTCGCTCCGCGCCAGCCGGATAATGAGCCTGGCAATCGCTTCACGGTTCTTCTCGTCGCGTTCGGCTCCAAGGGTCCAAATCGCGGCCTCGAACGCTTTGCCCATTGCTGATAGGGCTTCAGACGTGAAAGCTCCCTCTTCCACATAGCGCCTGATCGGCATCTTGATTTCTCCTGTTTATGCCGCCTTTCTCAGCACACACGAAAAAGAATTATGTCGCCGTGCGAGCGTGTCAAGACCCATGGATGACGACGGCTATCTGGTCCCCGGAGCGGCTCGCCGTGCTCTTTCACTGAAGGCGTCGATCAAGCGAATTCGGGCGAGAGCCACAGCGACTTAAGACCGCCTGTGTCCCGCCCATCGGCGCTCAGGTCAAATGATCGGAGGCGGCGCGAAGACCGCGATCTGGATCTGCGCCCGTCGTCGGCTTCGCGGCGCTAATGAGATCACTGACGACGCTGTTTGGCTGCGGCTTTTGGTCGCTATAACTGACTTTTTCTTGGAGGCCTCGCCCGGAATCGAACCGGGGTGCAAGGATTTGCAGTCCTCTGCGTAGCCACTCCGCCACGAGGCCGGCGACGAAGAAAAACCCCATCGCAGTCGCGCCTATACCAAGGATCGCCGCCCGCCCGCAAGGCGCTTCGCCTTCGGCCTGCTTCGCTTACCCGCGCGCCAGCGGCGAATGACGCAGGAGCGGTAAGCTGAGGAAATAGGCCGCGGTCACGACCAGCCCCCAGCCGACCCAGTGGGGCGGGGCCAGTTTGTCGACCACCGCCAACGCTGCAAGCGCGAACCAGGCGATCGACATGGCGATGGTGAGCGCGCGCACGCGCACGACCCGCAATGGATGCACGAACACGACCGGCGTGAACATGAGCGCAGCTGCGGCCAAGAGAACGACAGCGCTCACGATCCACGGCGGGCGCAGGACGAAGAGATAGAGGACGAGGATGTTGAAGGTCGCCGGAAAGCCGCGAAACCATAAATCGTCCGTCTTCATCCGCGTGTCGGCGAAATAGAGCGCCGACGCCCCGGTGACGATGAGCCCGATCCAGAACGAGGCCTCAGTCGGCATCAGGTCCGAGCGCCACAGCGCCACCACCGGCACCAGCACGTAGGTGAGGAAATCGATCACCAGATCGAGCGCCGCCCCGTCGATCGTCGCCGCGGTGATCTGCACCTTCGCCGCGCGGGCCAGCGTCCCGTCGATTCCATCGATGAAAAAGGCGAGGCCGAGCCAGGCGAAACAGGCGGCGAAATTGCGCTCGATCGCCGCGTAGAGCGCAAGCAGGGCCACCGCTCCGCCCGAGGCGGTGAAGACATGGACTGAGAAACCCGCGGCGCTCGCAACGCCGGCAGGCCGCTTTTCGATCGCCATACCCTGCCCCGTCCGCCCGCGCGCAAACCCTGCCGCGCCGCTGGCGCCGGCTTGACCTTGATCCTTCCGCCTTATCAAACTCGCGCCGCGCCGTCTCGCAGATCGCAGGCCGTGCGCGGCATTTCAAGGGAAGAAGGAGAATCGATTGTCCAACGGCGGCGAACCAGGGCCGCGGGCCGCGGACGTCCTGATCGCGGGGGCCGGGCTCGCGGGGCTCACCGCGGCCTTCGGCCTGGCCAGGGCCGGCTTCGACGTCGTCTCATGCGGGCCGGCCGAGCGGAGCGGACGGGGACGCACCGTCGCCCTGCTCGACCCGTCCGCCGCCTTTCTCAAGTCGCTGGGCCTGTGGACGGCTCTGAAATCTGAGGCCGCGCCTTTGCGGGGCTTGCGTCTCATTGACGCCTCGGCGGGGTTGTTCCCGCCCAGTCCGGTCGAGTTCCACGCTTCCGAAATCGGCCTCGACGCGTTCGGCTGGAATATCGAAAACGACCGGATGGCCGACGCGCTTTCCGCCGCGATCGCTCGCGCGCCCCTTATCGAGCGCATCGGCGCCGGCGTCGGGGCCTACGAGTTCGGCCCCGACGCCGTCGAAGCGCGGCTGGCCGACGGGCGCGCGATCAAGGCGTCGCTTGCGATCGGCGCCGACGGGCGCCTGTCGAAAGCCCGGCGCTCGGCCGGGCTCGAAGCCCGCCTCCATCGCTATCCGCAACGCGCCTTGACCGCCCTTCTCGCCCACCGTCTACCCCACAACGACTTCTCGACCGAGTTCCACACCCGCAGCGGGCCCTTCACCCTCGTTCCGCTGCCGGCCTCGCCGGCCGCTGAGAACCGCTCGAGCCTTGTCTGGGTGATGGCGGAAGAGGACGCGGCAAAACGCGAAGGGCTCGACGACGAAGCTCTCGCGCACGAGATCGAGCGCGAGGCGCACTCGCTTCTGGGCGCCATGCGCCTCGAGGGCCGGCGGGGGTTCTTTCCGCTCGCCCGTCAGGTCGTCCCGACGATCGCCGCCCGCCGGCTCGCGCTTATTGGCGATGCGGCGCACGTGCTGCCGCCGATCGGCGCGCAGGGTCTCAATCTCGGCCTCCGCGACGTCGAGGCGATCGTCTCCTGCGCAACTGAAGCCCGCGCGGAGGGGCGCGATATCGGCGGAGTAGAGACTTTGCATGCCTATGAGCGCTCAAGACGCGCCGACATCGCGCTCAGGACCGGCCTGGTCGACGGCCTCAACCGCTCGCTCCTCGCTCATTTCGGCGCGATCGATTTCGTCCGCGGAGCCGCGCTTGCGGCTCTCTCCGCCGTCGGCCCTCTGCGGCGGTTCGCGATGCGGACGGGAATCGGGCCCCGGCCCCCGCGGTCGATGCCGCGATCGTGAACGCTTCGCCGCCTGCGGCGTTTGCAGCGGCGCGGGCGCATGACAAAAGACGCGCGGCCCCGCCCAATATTCCGAATCGCTAAAAGAAAAGCCGAGACATGTCGTCGATGACCGCCGATTCCACTCCCTCGTCCGAAGCCGCCGCCGCCGACCGCGAGGAAAGGCGGGTCGGCCTGCTCACCCTCTCTCTTCTGGCCCTCGGGGTCGGGATCATGACCGGAATCGGCGCCGTCGCGTTGCGCTCGCTGATCGGCCTCATCCACAACCTCATGTTCAACGGCGTGT
>DATGHB010000518.1:0-14827 GCA_035308265.1 Roseiarcus sp. | reverse complement strand
CGATGAGCGAACAAAAGCCCGTCGCGGCCTTCGCGGTCGAACTCAAGCCCAGAACCTATCAGGCGATCCGCATCCGCCTTGCGCCCGCCCAAGCGCGCCAGAACTAGCAGAAGTGTCCCGCAGAGAAAAATGGACGCCCCGAAGGGCGTCCAAGATCCAAGGGGAGGATCCCGCCGGCGGCTGCCAAATGCCGCCGGGCGCTGCGGCTTTCAGTGAACGACCTCGCCGTGCAAAGCGAGGTCGAGACCGTCGCGCTCGACCTCTTCGGAGACCCGGAGGCCAACCGCCACGTCGACGATCTTCAAAATGATGAAGGTCACGATCGCGTCGTAGACGGCGACGGTGATGACGCCCTTGAACTGGTTGATGAACTGTCCGACGTCCCCCTCCAGCAGGCCGGAGTGGCCGCTGAACTCGTTGACCGCGAACACGCCGGTCAGGATCGCGCCGATCGCCCCGCCGACCGCATGCACGCCGAAGGCGTCGAGCGCGTCGTCATAGCCGAAGGCATGCTTGAGAGCGGTCGCGCCGAGGTAGCAGCCGACTCCGCAGGCGATCCCGATCACCAGCGCGCCGACCGGGCCGACGAAGCCCGAAGCAGGCGTGATGGCGACGAGGCCGGCGACCGCGCCCGAGGCGATGCCGATCACCGTCGGCTTGCCGCGATGCGCCCATTCGACGAACATCCAGGTCAGCGCCGCGACCGCGGTGGCGATCTGGGTCACGGTCATCGCCATGCCCGCCTGCAGGCCGGCGCTCACCGCCGAACCGGCGTTGAAGCCGAACCAGCCGACCCACAAGAGGGCGGCGCCGATATAGGTCAGGACCATGTTGTGGCCGGGAGCTGGCGTCTTGCGCCTGCCGAGCACGAGGCACGACATGAGGCCGGCGACGCCCGCGTTGATATGGACCACCGTTCCGCCGGCAAAGTCGAGGACCTGGAAGGCCCCCTGGAAATTGCCCTTGGCGTCGACGTTGGCGGCGCTCATGAACCCGTCCGGACCCCAGACCCAGTGGGCGACCGGCGCGTAGACGAAGATCGCCCACAGACCGATGAACCACAGCATCGCTGAGAACTTCATCCGCTCCGCGAACGAGCCCGCGATCAGCGCCGGCGTGATGATCGCGAAGGTCATCTGGAACATCATGTAGACGGTCTCGGGGATCGTCGGCGCGAGTCCGTTGGGCGTGTTCGCGCCGCTCGCCAGGTCGTAGTGGATGCCCTGCAGGAAGACGCGCGAGAAGCCGCCTATGAACCATCCGCCGCCGGTGAACGCCAGGCTGTAGGTGAGGATGAAATAGATCACCGTGACCAGGCACGTGATGGCGAAACTGGTCATCACGGTGTCGCCCACATTCTTCTTGCTGACCATCCCGCCGTAGAAGAGGCCGAGGCCAGGAATCGTCATCATCAGGACGAGCGCGACCGAGGTCAGAAGCCAGGCGGTGTCGCCGGAATTGCCGGTGCATTTTTCGAGGACCGTCGAGGAGCAGCTCGGCGGGGCGGCGGCCGGGGCTGCAGCGGCGGGGGCGGCTTGCGCGGCGGGCGCCGCGGCAGGGGCGGCGGCCGGAGCGGCCGGCGTGGCTTGCGCGGCCGCTGGCGCGGGGTTGTCCTCGGCGATCGCGGCGGGCGCGGCGAGGCCAATCATGAGCGCGGCCGTCAGCGCCGCCATGAGGCCGGTTAATCTGCGGAAAAGTGTCATGGGTTCATCTCCGGAAGGTTGAGAAAGGGGCGCTCGAAGCGCGCTCTCGAACAGGGGAAAGCCCGCTTTTCGCGAGCGCGCCCGATGCGAGATCCCTAGAGCGCGTCCTTGTCCTTTTCGCCCGTGCGGATCCGAACCGCCGAGTCGAGCTGGTAGACGAAGATCTTGCCGTCGCCGATCTGGCCGGTGCGCGCCGCGGCCACGATCGCCTCCACCACCTGGCCGGCGATGTCGGCGTCGACCGCGACTTCGATCTTGAGCTTGGGAAGAAAGCTCACGGCGTATTCGGCGCCGCGGTAGATCTCGGTATGGCCCTTCTGCCGGCCATAACCCTTGACCTCGGTGACTGTCAGGCCGTGCACGCCGATGGCGGTGAGCGCGTCGCGCACCTCCTCCAGCTTGAACGGCTTTATGATCGCCATGACGATTTTCATGAAATCCTCGCCCCATTCATGACGCCAGAGCGGCGCTCGACCGGCGCCGCTGTGGTGCGGTGGTACGGAAACGCGAGCGCGCCCCGCCACAAAGCAGCCTTACAAGGCGCGTGCCACACGCCCCGCACAGTTTAACGATTTGAAAAGCAAGCCTGATTTGCCGGCGGTCCGGTCCGCCCTGGCCGCGGGCCGAGGGCGGGCGGGCGTTTGACTAGAAAGGAGGCGCCTAAGTTTTAATCAGCTCGGGCGGCTCTGAGCGGGAGGCGCGCTTGCTTCCAACCTACGGCGCGGCGCGTCCGGCTGCGCGGCCTAAACACCGAGATAGCGCTGCAGGAGCCCGGGCTGCGCCTTGATCTCCGCGGCGGGGCCTTCATGGGCAATGTGGCCGTTGCTGATGATGTAGACGCGCTGGGCGAGCGCCAGCGCCGCGGCGAGGTTCTGCTCGACCAGCACAATGGTCTGCCCGCTCTGCGCGAGCGCCCGGCAGGTATGGACGAGATCCTGGACGATGATCGGAGCGAGCCCCTCGAACGGCTCGTCGAGCAGGACGATCTTCGGATCGCGCACGAGCGCGCGCGCGATCGCCAGCATCTGCTGCTCGCCGCCGGAGAGATCGGTGCCGCGGCTCAGGCGCCGCTCCTTGAGGCGCGGGAACATCTCGTAAATGCGCCCAAGCGGCCATCGGCTCTTCGCGGTCAGTCCGGCGAGGATGATGTTCTCCTCGACATTGAGGCTGCCGAAGATGCGCCGGTTCTCGTGCACGAGCTGCATGCCGAGACGCGCGATCCCGTGCGCCTTCCGCTCGACGAGCTCGACGCCGTCCAGCCTGATGCTGCCGGCGCGCCGCGCGTCGATGCCCATCAGGCTTTTGAGCGTCGTGCTCTTGCCGGCGCCATTCCTGCCCAGAAGCGCCACCGCCTCGTGTTTCTCGACCCGGAGCGCGACGTCGAACAGGATATGGCTGTCACCGTAATAGGCGTTCAGGCCGGCGACTTCGAGCAGGCTCACGCGGCTTCTCCATGAATCCCGCCGAGATAGGCCTCCTGCACCTTCGTGTTGACCTTGATCTCTTCGGGCGCGCCCTCGACCAGCACCCGGCCCTCCTGCAGAACGGTGACCCGCTCCACCAGCTCGAACAGCGAATCCATGTCATGATCGATGATGATCATCGTGCGGTTGCGCGCGATCGATTTGATGAGCGCGACCGTCTCGACCCGCTCGCGCGGGCTCATCCCCGCGAGCGGCTCGTCGAGCAGGAGCAGGCTCGGGCCGGTCGCGAGCGCAAGCCCGATCTCGAGGCGCCGCTTCTCCCCGTAGGCGAGTTCGGACACCGGCGTGTCGGTCCGCTCGCCGAGATTGACCAGCGCAAGCGTCCGGTCGACCTCGGCGTCAAGGCCGGGAACGCGTTCAAGCGCCCGGAACAGATCGAGCCTGAACTTGCCGCGGATCCGGGCGAGCGCCGCGACCCGCAGGTTCTGCCTGACCGTCAGCCGGTCGAACAGCTGATTGATCTGATAGCTCTTGGTCAATCCGAGCTGGCAGACATCGGCGACGCTCATGCCCGTAATGTCCCGGCCCTCAAAGACGATTCTGCCCGACGTCGGCGCCGTCTCGCAGGTCAGCATCTTGAAGAAGGTGCTCTTGCCCGCGCCGTTCGGCCCGATAATGCCGCGGATCTCGCCATGATTGACGACGAAATCGATGTCGCTGTTGGCCGCGAGGCCCCCATAGCGCTTGGTCAGGCCGGTCGCCTGGAGAATGGGCCCCGACCTGCGTTCGCGTCCGCCTACCGGGGTTGGTGTGGCAATCGCTTGAACGGGCGCCGGAGCGATCGCTCTGGCCGGCGCTTCAGCTGGCGGCGCCGTCCTTCCGGCGCCGGCCGCCAACGAATAGAGATCGGCGATGGCGCCAACGATTCCGCGCCGCAGGAAGCAGACCAGGAGTACGAACACGATCCCAAGCACGAGCTTCCAGGTCGCGCCGAGATGCAGCGTGTTCTGGAAGAAGTCACTGAGATAAAGCCACACCGTCGCCCCGACCAGCGGCCCGAAGAGCGTGCCCGCCCCGCCAATGGCGGTTTGCATGACGAGTTGCCCCGAGGTGTCGAACGTGAACGCGTCGGGCGGCATGAACCCCTGCATGACGGCGAGGAGGCCGCCGGCGAAGCCCGCATAGGCGGCTGCGACCACGAAGGCAGTGAGCTTATAGCCGTGGATGTCGTGGCCCAGAGCGGTGGCGCGCAACGGGTTGTCGCGCAGCGCGCTCAAGATCGCTCCGACCGGCGAGCGTACGATGCGAAGCGCGATCACCAGCCCCACGAAGTACCAGAACGCAAGGAACACGTACATTTTCCAGTCGGTGTCGAAGCTCACTTTCATAAAGCCGAGGTTGAAGCTCGGCGCCGGCACGCCGGGCAGGCCGTTCTCTCCGCCCGTAAAGTCCGACAGCGGATTGAACTCGATGAAGAAGAATACTTCCGCGATCGCCACTGTGATCATGGCGAAATAGATGCCGGTGCGCCTGAGCGCGATCAGGCCGACGAGATAGCCGACCGCGCCCGCGACCAGGGCGCCGATCACAATGCAGGCGAGCACATAGGGGAAATTGACCACCGTGAGCAGGTAGGCGGCGAACATTCCGCCGGTTCCGAAGAACGCCGACTGGCCGAACGACAGGAGACCGGCGTACCCGAACAGCAAATCGAAGCCGAGCCCGAACAGCCCCCAGATCAAGATGCGGTTGATGGTCGTTGGCGAGAAACCGAGATGGGGCAGCACGAAAGGCGCGGCGATCAACCCGATCAGGGTCAGCGCTTCAGCGATCAAGGGCCGTCGGATCGTCATGGAAGGCCCGAGCTCACTCGCGGCCCGCTACGCCGAGGAGCCCGTAGGGGCGCACCACCAGCACCAGCGTCATCGCCACGAACAGCATGACATAGGCGTAGCCTGGGTTGAACATCGAGGTGATGCTGATGATCTCGCCCGCGATCAGTCCGCCGAGAACCGCGCCAGGAAACGAACCGACGCCGCCGATCACGACGACGACGAAGGTCTGGACAAGAATCGATTCGCCGACATCGGGCGCGATCGAAACCACGGGAGCGTTGACGATGCCAGCGAAACCGGCCGCCATCGCGCCGATGCCGAAGACCAGCATGAAGATTTTGTAGACGTCGATTCCGAGCGAATCGACCATCACCGAATCCTCAATGCCCGCCCGCACAATCATGCCGATGCGCGTGCGGTAGAGCACAAAATAGAGCGCCAGCAGCGCGACGGTCACGATGCCGAGCAGGGCGAGGCGATAGGTCGGATAGACCATGAAGCCGAGCGGCGTGATGCCGGTCAGCACAGCAGGCGGCGGGACCGTCTTCGACAGGCTGCCGAAGACAAACCGCACCGTCTCAACGAACACGATGCCCAGGCCAAAGGTGACCAGAAGCTGGTCCTCGCCTGGACGGGCGTAGAAATGGCGGATCACCAGCCGCTCCATCAAGAGCCCGACCAGCATCACGAACAGCGAGCCGGCGATCACCGCAACGATGAAGGATCCGGAATAGGAATAGGCGACCCAGCCGGCGTAGCCGCCGAGCATGAACATCGCGCCATGGGCGAGATTGAGCACGCCCAGCATCCCGTAAATGATCGTCAGGCCGGATGCGATGAGCGCAAGCAGCGCGCCCAGCACCAGCCCGTTGAAACATTGCGATATGAAATTGCCCCAGTTGACCACGCTGCCTTCCGCACCGACGTTGATGAACCAATGCCGCCGTCGCTATGACAGGCAATCCGTCAAATTGCGCAGGAGTCAAGCGAGCGGGGTTTCCCTGTCCATCCCCGCCGGAAGGAAGGCCCTTCCCCGCGCCTCGGAGAGCGGGGAAGGGATTGGGGTCAGGTGTAATCGCCGAGCTTGCAGCCGAAGGCGTCCGGCTTTTGCATCAGCGGCGCGCCGGGCACCACTTCAAGCACCTCCCAAAAGTCTTCCGGGTTCTTCATGTCCTTCGGCGCCTTGCCGCGGACGATGATGACCGGCCGGACGCACTGATGGTCTTCCGGGCGATAGTGCACGTCGCCGACCAGCGAAGGGATGGTCTCGCCCTTCTCGTATTGCTTGATGACGTCCGGTGGATAGAAAGTGCCCGCCTCGGTGACCATGCGGGCCCACGTCGCCAGGCTGTTGTAGCTGTTCTCCGCCCCCCATTCCGGGCGGTAATTGTATTTCTTCTGGAACGCTTCGACGAACATCTTGGCCAGCGGGTACTTGTCTTCGAGCGTCCACCAGAAGTCGGTGGCGGCGAACACGCCCTCCGTCAACTCCGCGCCGACCTCCTTGGCGAGGAACGGGATCTGGTAGGGGATCACCATCTGCATCTTCGGGGTCAGCCCGAACTGCCTGGCCTGCTGCACCGACAGCACGGCGTCCCGTCCCCAGTTGACGTTGATGATGAATTCGGCCCCGGAATTGGCGATGTTGGTAAGATACTGGCTGAAATCCTGGGTGCCCAGCGGCGAGACCTGGTCCGTCACCTGGGTCCAGCCGCCCTGCGAGGTCAGGTAGGCGTTCACCGACTTCGTCACCGTGTGGCCGTAGGTGTAGTCCGGCGTCATGAACGCCGCCTTCCGGTTCTTGCCGTAGGCCTTGACCAGCACCGGGCCGATCGCGTTCGCCGCCGTTTCGCCGTAGAAGTCCTGGCGGAAGCCGTACCGCACGCAGTCTTTTCCGGTCGTGTCGTTCGAGCCCGAGATGCCCGCGACGTAAAGAACCTTCTCCCGCTCCGCGAACTTGTTGAGCGCGACCGCGACCGCTGACGAAGTCGACCCGGTCATCAGGATGACCTTGTTCTGGTTGATGAAGGTCTGCTGATCCTGAACCGCCTCATTTGGCTTGGCGGCGCTGTCCGCCGACACGAGCTTGACCGTCTTGCCGAGCACGCCCTTGTCCACTTTCGGGGCGATCGCCTTCATAAGCGGGTGATTTTCATTGATGTGCTCGACGGCGAGCTCCCAGCCCTTGAGTTCGTCCGCGCCCGCCGCGGCATAGGTTCCGGTTAGGGGCACGGCCGCGCCGATGGTGACCGAATCGCCCGCCGATCCGGCCGGCCAAGTGCCGATCGCCGGCTTGTCGTCGGCAAAGGCCAGGCCGGCCTGGCCGAAAAAACCCGGCGTCAGAACGGCGCCTGCCGCGCCCGCTCCAAGCTTCAGCGCGCCGCGCCGCGAGACCCTGCCAGCGCGCTCATCGAACAGAAAATGGGCCATGGGCGTCCTTCCCTAGACTTCTCGGTGTTAAGCTCTTCCCTCAAATCCCGAATCCCGGGCGTTTGCGGGCCGTGACCGGGAATTAGGTCAAGTGCGGGCTCGCGCGTCAATCCAACTTTCGTCCGACATCCAAAGTCGATTGGCAAGGCGCAAGGGCGCTCGAACGGCCGGGCCGGACCCGCGCTTTCCGGCCATCCGATTGATTCGTCGAAAGGAAACCATCCTTGGCCGGCGCGGCGCGGGGAGGGCGGCATCGGACAAACAGGGTGGCTCCCCGAGCAGGAGCCGAACTATTGTTCACCGCTGTCCGTCATCGTCTCGGAGTCATAAGCGAATCCTGTGCGGTGCAGCACACGATGATGACGGCTTCGAGAGCGGCTTCTAAAGCGGCCTGACGGTCGACGGCGGCGAGAGGGCAGCTTCGGCCGCCCTTTTCACCAGCGCTCTAGTAGGTGTACGCGGGCGCGCCTGCCGATGGTGCATAGGTAGAGCCGGATGGCGCCGGCCCTCCAAAAGCGCCGCTGACCACCCGGAAGGGCGCCGCGGCGACTGTGCCGGCCGCATTGAACGGCGCAGAGAACGGGCCGCCGTAGCCGGTCGCTGGAGTGAAAGTGTACCCGGGGCCGCCGAAGAGCGCCGATACGCCGCCAAAGACTCCCCCGAGGACCCCGCCCACGATGCCGCCGGCGCCGACAAAGACGGACTGTACCGCCTGGCCGGTTCCTGCCACGACGCTGCCCGCGGCCCCCACGGGCCCCACGCTCCGCGCCGGCTCCTGCGCATGAACGACGATCTGACGACCCTCGTCATGGCGGGCGTAATGGCGATAGTGGGCATGCGCGTAATGGGTGTACGCATGGTGTCTTTGCCCGTAGTGCTCTTGCGCGGAAGCAGGAGCGGCGATGGCGAACACCAGCGTCGCCATTCCGGCCGTCACTACGAATAGACCAAGCGTGCTAAATGGCATGAAACGACCTCCTATGGCGGGCCAAGTGGCGACAGTTTGCAAGAATGTATTGCGCATAGCTGACTCCTTGAGAATTGCTTGAGATCAACCGGACAGATGGCGCTGGAACGGCGTACATCACAGGATCGGAATCTACTCAGTCCGAATTCATGCTTTGCCCTTGGCGGTATACACTGTCCGCCTCGCGCCCTCACGATGCGCGTGCTCGACGAGCCGGGCGTAGGAGCCAACGGCAAACTAGGTAGATTCCGACGCTTTCAACCGGAGGCTCACCGTCACAAAGATCCGGGACCACTTGAAATAGGAACCCGACCATGGCCTCCACAAAGACCGCCGAAGCTCCGGCCAAGTCCGCCGCCGCCCCGGTTAAAAGCAAAACCCCCACTCCCGAAGCGCATCTCACCATCGCGGCGAAGCATGCCGCGGCCGAGAAACACCACATCGCCGCGGCCGACGCGCTAAAGTCTGGTAAGGCCGCCGACGCGAAGAAACACGCTCGCGCGGCCGCCGAACACAGCCGCACGGCCGGCGACCTGAATGACGATATCGTGATAGTCTACGAAGCTTGGGAATTCTGACCGGCGCTCGCGGAGCGTCATCGTGCGCTTATGCGGAAATGTCTAGTTGCTAGACTTCGACTGGCGAGGCCGCCGCCTTCGAAAGCGGTTCGCTAGCGAGGACCTGCGGTGACGGGGACCCATCCCCGCTTTTGTCCCGTCACCGCAGGCGGTCCAGGGCCTGTTGCCGCCGCCGGCGGCCAAACTCGGCGATTTCCATAATCCAAACTCTTCGAATCGGCGCGAAGACGGCGTTGGTGTCTATCGTGAGGAAGCCGAAAAGCTCATGCCCGCCCTCGACCCGCGCGCTCTTGGGACCTCGCGCGCGCCGCTAGCTGGTCCATCGGCGGGCCTTGCGGCTTCATCCTGAGGCCTGCCTCAGGGGCGCGCAAAGCGGTCCCGCCTTGCGCCAGTGGTGTCGAAAACGCGATCCCAAAAGCCGGTGCTGACCCCGAAATTGGCGTTGTCATGATAATGATGCGCCATATGGCGCACCCGCGCCTTGTAGAGCCAGTCGCCCGGCTGGATCGCGAAATGATGGGTCGCGTGATGCACGAACATGTAGGCGGCGTAACCCAGCAACATCCCGCCGGTGAATCCGCTGGCGGCGGCGACATCCAAGATTCTTAAAGGGAAATAGCAGACGATGATGATGAAGCCACTCGATACGAACGACGGCACGCCGATGAATTCGTTAGGCGTCCGGTGGTGAGAATCGTGCAGCGCTGAAAACACTGGCGCGTGATGGTAGACGATGCGGTGGATGGCATATTCGACCAGCGTCCAAGTCGCGAGGCCAATCAGCAGGGAGACGCCGAAGTCCGGAGCCGCCCACAACCCTCCCGCGGTTAAGGCGAAATAGGTCAGTACGACTACCGCCGCGGGTATTGCGAAGAAATCGCCGAAATACAGGAATTTGCTGATGAACATCGGCGCACTCCGGTCGACTCCGCCCGGAACAGTTTCTCCAGACGGAAGACTGTCTCCGCCAGCGGCCTTTTGCAATACGGGACGTCGCCGTTACCGGCAGTGCAGCGCGCTCTCAGCCGACCTCGGGCTCTTGACCGATGCGCTCGACGCACTGGCGCTCGCCGCGTAGCAGCGTGGCGCGGCAACGAGGGAGCGGCTTTCGAGCCGCCCTCTTTGTGGCCGATCATAGGCACGGATGTCGAACGCCGTCGTAGCCGAGATAACTCCCACTGGCGGGATCGTATGATCTGTAGGTCTGTTCGCAGTACGCGACGGAGCCGCCGTCGTTATACCCAACGGGAGCGGCGTCGCTATACACATAACCTGGTCCTGAATAGCCGGGATAATTCTGGTCGGGGTAGTAATAGCCTTGGTTCTGACTGGCGATGGCTCCGCCGATTAGCGCCCCCGTCGCTACGGCTGCGGCGCCGGCTCCGATGCCATATCCTGATCCGTAACCGTGCGCATAGCCGCCATGATGATATTGAAATCGCCCCGCGCCATGAGCCGCATAACCGTGACCCATGTGCGCGTGGCCCGCCCCATGAGCGCGCTGCGCTGAGGCGGGTGACGACTGAAGCATAAGGACGCTTGCAAGGGCGATTCCGGACAACAAAAAGTTTCTCATTTTGAATCTTCAAAGGTTACTTTAAGTAATAACTGATATGGATAAACTGGGATAGGTCGGAAAATACGCATTTTGACCGCGGAACGACTGCGAAACATCTACAGCAAGTCATCTCGTCTGATGAAATTCGACTGTCATCACCCCGACGCAGGGCTTTTTTTTGCGCGCCGCACACTATCGCGTGAGTAGTTTCCGATGGTTGCGGCAGGGCGCCACTGCTTCTAGGCAGGACTGTCCTGGTCTTCGGGTGCTAGGGTCGCCGAGGTTCGGACCGAAGTCTAGGCGGCGCGGGAGGGCGAGTGCTTTGCACCAAGACATGAACCAACTCCAAGCCAAGCTCCATCGTGCGCTATTCCCCTCTCCGCCCCCCATCATCGTGACCGAGCAGCACGCCGACCCCGTCGAGCTCGTTTTCCAAGCCTTTCTTCGGCTCGCGCCTGAACAGCGCACGCGCCTAAGCCAGCGGCTGAAATGGCGCTGGGGCGCCCTGCCCGCGCCACTTAGCTCAAAGGCCGCATCTTGCCGCTCGGGGTTTTTGGGCTGGCTGACGGGTTCTGAACGGCGGACAGAAGCGGCAACGAGGGACGACGAGTTGCGAAACAGGAGCGCCGACCTGCGGAACAAAATCGAAGAGGTTTTGGAGAATCATCCGGAGCTTCGTGACCTTATCGATGAGATTGCCCTGAAACAGGGCATGCGGGTGCAGGTCGGAGCTTCGTTTCTAGAACGCGTACAGGCCGATCTAGAGGAACGGGCGCGAGCCATAATTGAACGTCGACCTGACCTCGAGCAATTTTTCGACCATGACGATCAAGTGCGACTGTCGGAATTCCTCGAATCGACGCGCTTAGTCCGGGCGCAACGGGCTAGTCACCGACCATGAATCTGTTTCATTCACTACTGCTCGGAGGAGGGGAAATTGTCCTCGGCCTGTCCGTCCTGGTGTTCGTTGGGGCCGCGCTCGCGGCCTATGGCGAGAAGCTCAGGTCCAATAGACGATGAGCACGGCCTCATGCTGAACTGGAATTTGTGTAACTACAGTCGTTTACGACTTTACCGAGGAGAGCATCATGGACAAGGATCGTGTCGCGGGATCGGCGAAGCAGGTCAAGGGCGCCGTAAAGGAGGCCGTCGGTAAGGTCGCTGGCGACGCCAAGCTGGAATCAGAGGGCAAAGCTGATAAGGCCGAAGGGAAAGTGCAAAACGCGGTTGGGGGCCTGAAAGACGCGGTCCGGGACGCGCTCAAGAAGTAGTTGAATCCCGGCGAGAGGCCGAAACTGCGATCAAACTGTTTCTGACGAGGGCGACAGATGAGCACGATTCTGATCATTATTCTGCTGATCATAATTTTCGGCGGCGGCGGTGGATACTATGCTCATGGTCGCTATGGAACTGCCGGGCTCGGCGGCGTGCTGGGGATTGTTTTGATCGTGCTTGTTGTGCTTTGGCTAGTCGGCGGAATCGGCGCGTACGGACCGCGTCCGTGACGCGGGGTTACGAGAGTGCGGTCAGAAAGGCATGGACCCCGATTTCATCTCTCGAGTGTGCGAGATTTTCGGAGTGTCCGCCGAGGATGTGATCGGCGGCATCGGAGAAGTCCCCGAAGACATCGATCCATTCAAGCTGACCGAATTGGTGATGCTGGCTCGGGAACGGCTCGGGAATCTGCCAGAAGTTGAGGCCAGGGAACTGATCCGAATTTTGATATCAGCCTCTCGCAAGCCGCAACAGCAGTAAGTCGGTGCGCCCCGCGGCGGGTGGGGTGACGAAGGACGACGGCGACTAAACAAGGCTCGCGCCGGCGCTTCTCTGGCCATCCCTAGAGGCTGGCGTCAATGAGGCGCTTTTCGGCCCTCTCGCAAAGCTCGGCGAACGCGCGACGAGACTGCGCCGCCTGTCCTAGCATCGTCGCCACGTTCGCCATCTGCTTCGCTGGCCTGCCAACCGAGACGAACCCGGAGCCGTTCGCGATGACGTAGGCCAAACGCAATGCGCGCAGATGATTGTCGGCCATCGCGGCCCATTCGGCGGGTGTTGGCGGAACGGTTGCCGCAAACTCGCTGGTCGTCATGGCGAGTCCCTCAGACTGGCGGTATTTCACCGCCGCTTATACCAGGGACTATGGACAGGACTGCTTGCGCGAAGCTGCATGGATGGCGGCGGGAGAGATCGCGATCCGGACCGGAGAGTGGGACCAGGTGTGGGACCGAGAATCGAGTCTCTAAGCTTATCTCTGATTTTTCATGAGAAATTGGCTTAGCTTGGCTCCCCGAGCAGGACTCGAACCTGCGACCATTCGATTAACAGTCGAATGCTCTACCAGCTGAGCTATCGGGGATCAGCGCCGGCGGGATATAGCAGAATCCTCAGCGTTGGAAAGCGGGTTTTTGCCGCTTGCGCGCCGCCTGAGCGGCGCGCACCCTTGTCCGATGCGCGATCCGCTGGCCTTCCCGGAACTTCTGACGCCCGCTGAGATGAGCAGGGCCGACCGCTTCGCGGTTTCCGCCGGAACGCCCGGCATCGCGCTCATGGAGCGGGCGGGTCTTGCGGTCGCCGACGAGGCGGCGCGGCTCGCGCGGTCGCGCGGCAAAATCGCCGTCCTGTGCGGCCCGGGCGGAAACGGCGGCGACGGCTTCGTCGCCGCGCGGCTGCTCGGCGCTCGCGGCTATGCGGTGGAAGTTGGATTGCTCGGCTCGCGCGAGGCGCTGAGGGGCGATCCGGCGCTCGCCGCCGCCCGCTTTTCCGGACCGGCCCTCGACGCCGCGGCGGTCGATCTTGAGAGCGCCGACTGCGTGATCGACGCCCTGTTCGGGGCGGGGCTCGCCCGCGACATCGAGGGGCAAGCGAAGGCGGTCATCGAGCGTGTCAACGGCTTCGGGCGCGGCGGGGGGCAGGTGCTCGCGGTCGATGTTCCCTCGGGCGTCGACGGCGAAACCGGCAAGGTTCGCGGCGTGGCGGTCGAGGCGACCGCCAGCGTGACCTTCTTCCGCTTGAAGCCCGGCCATCTCATGATGCCCGGACGCGCGCTCTGCGGCGCGATCCGGCTCGCCGACATCGGCATTCCAGAAGCGGCGCTCGCGCCAATCGCGCCGCAGGCCTTCGTCAACGCGCCCGCCCTTTGGCTCAACGCGTTGCCGCGCCCGGACGCGGCGAGCCACAAATACGCGCGAGGCGCGGCGCTCGTCCTGTCGGGTCCTGGCGAACGCACCGGCGCCGCCCGCCTCGCCGCCCGCGCGGCCTTGCGCTCGGGCGCCGGCATTGTCACGCTGGCGAGCCCGCCCGACGCGGTCGCCGTCAACGCCGCGCACGTGACCGCGGTGATGGTCGCTCCCTTCGCGAACGCCAGAGAGTTCGAGGCCCAGCTCGCCGACGAGCGGCGCCGCGCGATCGCGCTCGGGCCCGGCGCGGGCGTCGGTCCGACGCTGCGGAAGCTGGTCGCCGCGGCTCTGACGAGGCCGGCCGAGGGCCGGACGATCGTGCTCGACGCCGACGCGCTGGTGAGCTTCGCGGGGGAGGCCGAGCGGCTCGCGGCGCTGATCAAGCGCGGCGGCCATCGGGCGGTCATGACCCCGCACGAGGGCGAGTTCGCCAAGCTGTTCGAGGGCGCGGCGGGGGTCAAGCCCGACGAGGACAAGCTCGCCCGCGCCCGGGCGGCGGCCCGGCTCATGGGCGCGGTCGTCCTCATCAAGGGCGCGGACACCGTGGTCGCCGCCCCGGACGGGCGGGCGACCATCGGCTGGGACCTGCCGCCCTGGCTCGCCACCGCCGGCTCGGGCGACGTGCTCTCCGGCCTCGTCGCCGGGCTCGCGGCCCAGGGCATGCCGGCGTTCGAGGCGGCGTCCGCCGCGGTCTGGCTGCACGGCGCCTGCGGCCGGGCGGCCGGCCCCGGCCTCATCGCCGAAGACCTGCCGGAGGCGCTGCCGGAGGTCCTCAGCGCGCTGGGGTAGGCGCAAGCCTCGCCCGGAACCGGCCCCGCCGAACCGGTCCAGCCAATCCAAACAAAACCAAATCCAATAAACGCGCGTAAACGCGAGTAAATGGCGAATAAATGCGAGTAAACGCTAGTAAAATAGCTAGCGTTTACTAGCGCTTATTTGTGTTGGCTCCAGAGCTGTGCTCGCACGGGGCCGGATGTTTGTCGTCTACACGAGCCCCCTCAAAACCCCCGGCAGCGCCTCCGGCAGGTCCTCGGCGATGAGGCCGGGGCCGAAGTCCTTGGCTGCCTCGCCGTGCAGCCAGACGGCCGCGCTGGCCGCCTCGAAGGCCGGCATGCCTTGGGCGAGCAGACCGGCCACCAGCCCGGCGAGCACGTCG
>DATGHB010000517.1:0-3584 GCA_035308265.1 Roseiarcus sp. | reverse complement strand
GACCGGCAAGATCCTTCATCATCGCTCAAACCGCGAGGCCAACGCCGAGGCGCTTCGCGCGCTCGCTCGAGCCATCGAGCTCGATCCCAACTATGCCCACGCCCACGCCTGGATGGCCTGTGTGAGCGGCCAGGCGTGGCTCCACGGCTGGTGCGAGGATAAGGCCGCGTTCGAGCAGCGGATCATCGACGAATTGCAGATTGCGCTCGCGCTCGACGACAACGACGCCGACGTGCACCGGATTCTGGCCGCGCTCAATCTCAACTTCAACGAGCACGACAAGGCGGCCTACCACCAGGAACGGGCGCTGAGCCTCAATCCGAACAGCGATCTCATCGTCGTGCAGCAGGGCGAGGTGCTGACCTGGCTCGGACGGCCGGAAGAGGGAATCGAATGGATTCGTCGGGCGATGCGGCTCAATCCCTATCATCCGGAGCGCTTCTGGAGCCATCTGGGCCGGGCGCAATACACCGCCCGCGCCTATGCCGACGCGATCGCCTCGTTCAGCAAGCTCACCGCGCCCGACCATACGCATCATGCATTTTTGGCCGCGGCCTCGGCGCAACTCGGCAACCGCATCGCGGCGACCGCCCACGCACGCGAGGTCATGCAAAGGGAGCCGGCGTTTACGACGGAAGCCTTTATCGGCACTCTGCACTATCGTAGCCCGGCCGATGGAGAGCACGTGCGCGAGGGCCTCCTGAAGGCGGGATTGCCGGACTAGGATTCAATTCGGCCCCGTCGACGCCGCCGCACCTCCGGCAGCGGCCCGCAACGCCCCCCGGACACGACGACCTCCGCGGCCGTTGACGGAACGATTCGACCGGCCCGGCGTTTCTGCACTGGCTGCGCGCGTCTCTGCGCTCAGATTGATCTCGGCAATCCCCCATCTGGCGGGCAATTTGAGGCCGGGATTGGACGCGAAGCTCTCGACGATTCTTGCGAGAAAGGAGCGTTCGATGAATCCGCACGAACGTCCGATCGTAACCAAAGCCAATGAGGAGGCCATACGGGCGGGCTCAACCGGACATCACGTCCGTTACGTGCTCATCGCCAGTTGCGCCCTGGTCATTCTTGGCTTCATTCTCATCGCGCTCCTCATCAAGCCGTGAGCGCCGGCCCGCGAATCGACCCCTCCGCCCGCGAGGGCCGAGGCGACGGACTCGACAGCTTGCGCCGCGAGGCTGCCTCTTGTCGCGCCTGCCCGCTGTGGAAGCATGCCACCCAGACGGTGTTCGGAGAAGGCCCGACCAACGCGGAGATCATGTTTGTCGGCGAGCAGCCCGGAGATAAGGAAGACCGCGAAGGCCGGCCGTTTGTCGGGCCGGCGGGCCACTTGTTGGACAGGGCGCTGGCGGACGCGGGCGTCGACCGCGCGCGCGTCTACATGACCAACGCGGTCAAGCATTTCAAGTTCGAGCCGCGCGGCAAGCGGCGGCTGCACAAGCGCCCCAACGCCAGCGAAATCAAGAGCTGCCGGCAATGGCTCTTTGCGGAAATCGAAGCTGTGCAGCCGCGACTCGCCGTCGCCCTCGGAGCGACAGCCGCGTACGGTCTGACCGGGCGAGCGGTCACGGTTCAGAGCAATCGCGGCGCGATTCTCGATGGGGCGAACGGACTGCGGGTCTTCATCACCATTCATCCGTCCGCGCTGTTGCGTTTGGAGAACGAGGAGGACAAGCGCTCAGGCTACGCAAGTTTCGTACACGACCTGCGCGCGGCTGAGCAAGCGGCCGACGCCGAGCGCTGAAACTCAGTCCCTGACCTCCGTGTCCGGACGGTCGCCGCCGCGTTCCTCTTCCTCATGCCATTGTCCGGAAGCATCCTCGTACTCGATCGCGCTGGTCTGGCCCGGGACGCGCTGCTCCTCGGCGGCTCGCGCGGCGGCGGCGTGAGCCGCCTTGCGGGTGGCGAAGGTCTCGGAAAAGACGTCGCCCGCCTTATAGGCCCATCCGCCGTCATGCTCGACAACCGTATAAATGACATGGCTCATCGCGCCTTCCTCTCGTTGCGGGCGGCGGCCCGCCCAGGCGCTCCATGTGGCGGCGCCGGCGCCTTTCTGCAACAGGCCGCCTCGCCTTGCAGCAGCGCCGGCCCTTGCAGGCGCCCGCGAGCGGCGACAAACTTGCGAGAAGGCGGCCCCGCCTCCGCCGGCCGCGTCCCAAGCCCTGAAGACAACCGGGCCAGCCCATGTTCGGATTGAGGACCCGCTGGGGACAGGCGCGAGGCGCAGACCTCAGGCGCCGGCTCGAAAATGCGTCCCTCTATCTCGGCGATCTCGGCGACGAGCAGGCCGCGCGCTTCGGGCGCGGGCTGAACGCCCTGTTCAACGACTGGGTCGAACGGTTCGGGCCGGTCAAGGACTGTGAGATTCGCATCCGCAAGCACACGGTGAAAGAAATGAGAAAGGACGCGCGGCGCCGCTACGAACACGACATCGGCGCAGCCTATGCGCTCGAACTTCTGTCCTATCATATCGAGGCGTCCTGGCTGCCCGGAGAGGACGCCGCGTTTGTGTACGATCTGACCGCCCATTATATCTCTGAGGGCGGCGATGCGGCGTGGCGCGAGCGATAAGGGCGAGGCGTGGACATGCGTTTGGCGATGCTCGCGGTCCTGGCGGCATGGGTCGGCCTGTCCCAGCCGGCCCTGGCGCTCGACAAGGTGAGGTTCGGCACCAACTGGCTCGCCGACCCGGAGGCGGGCGGCTTCTATCAGGCCGCAGCCGACGGAACGTATGAGAAATACGGGCTCGACGTGACCATCGTTCCCGGCGGCCCGCAGGCGAACGGCGGCCTCATGCTCCTGTTCGGCAAGCTCGACTTCTTCATGGGCGGCGACATGATCGGCAACCTGCTCGCCGCCGACGCCAGGCTCCCCCTGGTCGCGGTCGCCGCCGACTTCCAAAAGAGCCCGCAGATCTTCATGTCGCATCCGGGCGAAGGGCTCGACACCTGGCGTGAGCTGGTCAACGCGACGCCCGTTTACGTCGGCGCCGGCGCGATCAACACGTTCTACGCCTGGATGAGGCTGGTCTACGGCTTCAAGGACGAGGCCATCCGGCCCTACAATTTCAACTCCGCCCCCTTCATCATGAACAAGGGGTCGATCCAGCAGGGCTACATCACCGCCGAGCCGTACGAGATCGAAAAGCAGGGCCATTTCAAGCCGAACGTGTTCCTGCTCTCCGACTATGGCTATGACACCTATGCGACCCTGATCGTGACCCGCACCGGGATCATCGACAAGACCCCCGATCTCGTGCAGCGCTTCGTCGACGCCTCGACGATCGGCTGGTACCACTATCTCTATGGCGACAATTCGCAGGCGAATGCGTTGATCAAGAAAGACAATCCGGAGATGACCGACGAGCAGATCGCGTTTTCGCTCGGCAAGATCAAGGAATATGGACTCGCCGATTCGGGCGACACTCTCAAGCTCGGCATCGGCGCGATGACGGATGAACGGATCAAATCGTTCTATGATTCGATGGTCAAGGCAGGCGTCGTGGCGCCCGGTCTAGACTATAAGAAGGGCTATACTCTGCAATTCGTCGACAAAGGCGTCGGCCTCGATCTGCGCCC
>DATGHB010000516.1:0-5132 GCA_035308265.1 Roseiarcus sp. | reverse complement strand
CGCCGACCCGATCGAAGCCGGACGGCAGCTGAACGCCGACTACGTGGTCACTGGCAATGCGGAGGCCGCCTATGACGCGCTGCGAGCGGCCTACCAGCTCAACGACACGCATTCGGGGGCGCGCCTCTGGTCCCAGACCGTTTCGCCCGTCCTCGAAACGCCGAACACGGCGGCCGGCGAGGCCGAGGTCGCGGGGCACGCGGAAGCCCTGTTAAGCGACGCGGTCCTGGACGCAGAGAGAGCTCGCCTCTCGTCCACAGGCGACCTCGAGAGGACGACGTGGGGCTGTGTCGTTCAGGGCCTTCTGGTCTTCAGCAGGCCTGAGACGGCCGCCCGCGATCGCGACTGCCTTGAAGCGGCTGCGCTCAAAGAGCCGTTGAACCCCAATGTTTGGACGGCCCTCGCCCTCGTTCTCAATGTGCAGAGGACCTTTGGCTGGGGCCTTCCGCCGGAGGAGCAGAGTGTCGAAAAGCGCGCCCCTCTCGGGGACCGGGTGCGACAAGCGGCCCTGCGCGTCCGCGATCTCGCGCCGATGGACAGTAACACTCCGTCTGTTGTCGCCATGGGCTATTGGGCCGGATGTCAGGCGGACCGCGTTCTGGTTGAGGGGGAAAAAGCGGCGGCGCTCAATCCGTACAACCCCATCGTGTTGGGGCTAATGGGGCAGTTTGTCGCGTTCACCGGGCACTGGGACGAAGGGGTCGCGATGGCGGACAAGGCCCTCAAGCTCGCGGGACCCTCCGCCGATCCAGACTGGTGGTGGCCGAAGGCGAAGCGCGCGTGGCTGAGGGGCGAGTACCAGGAGGCCTACGAGGCCTTCCAGCACGGGTACTTCGAATCATTCTGGCTCTCGCAACTCGATCTCGCCTACACCCTGCCGTTCCTTGGCCGTGCCGACGAAGCCAGGCAGCATGTCGCGACGCTTCTCAAGATGGTTCCGACGATGACGATCCGTGAGGCCGACGCGTTCTACAAACTCGTCTGCTTCGACGCCCCCTATCGCGAGAAGATGGCCGGCGCCCTGCGCCAGGCCGGGCTGCCCGAGTAGCGGCGGCGTCGCCAGAACAAATTCGCCTGGAAACGTCGCTCAACCCCCTCCCGGCCCGGGCGCCCGGCTAGGCGCATCCCCATCGCGCACCTGGACGACGGCGGTCGCGTCGGAATGGAGGCGCCGCCACCCCGGCGCACGGTCGAGGGCGGCGACGACCGGGCTCGCGGGAGGGAAGATGGTCCAGCGAATGGCGTAGCGGTCGAGCGTCGTCTCGAGGGCCTCGCGGTCCCCCCTCTCGAGCCGGTCGTAGAGACTCAGCATTGTGTCGCCGTAGAGCTCAACGCGAGCGTCGATGAACGGCCGCACATGCTCGAAGATGAGATAGCCGCCGAACGCATAGCCGTTGAGCACCGGCTTCCGCCTCAAGTCCGCCGGGACCGCGCTCAAGGCCGAGATCGGCGCGGCGGCGCCGTCGGTCCGCTCGACCGGCGCGATGAGCCGCATGGCCCCGATCGCGAACGCCGCAGCGACGGTCGCGGCGACAGCGATCCGCGCGACGCGTCCTTCCTCGCCCCGATGCTCGGCGCTGAACGCCACGGCGACCGGCCGCGCCAGCAGCATCGGCGCGAGGATCCCGAGCAGGACCTGATGACGCGAATGTTGGAGCGCCATCGCCACCAGCGCGACGAGAAGGCCCGCGCGGATCGGCGGCGCCGCCAACGGCCGGGTCAGCGCGAGGCCGAGCAGCGCGAGCAGCGCCAGCTCCATCGTCCCGATGTGGCCGAAGTCCTGCGGCGCCCACTCGCTGATCCGCGACAGGTTCTCGACCGCCATCAGCCGGAACGGCAGCAGCAGCGCCTCGGCCCCGTAAGGGTTGACGAGCGCCGCGGCGAGCGCGGCGAGAGCGAACGTCATCCACGCGCGCGCGGCTTTGAGGCGCGCTCCCGTTGGCGCATCCGTCAGCGCCTCCAGCGCGAACGGCCCGATCAGGAGGAGGCCGAAGATGAAGCCGCCGTGCAGGTTCGCCCATGCGGTCATGAGCAGCGCGAGCATGAGCGGCGGCGCGCGGCCGCGGTCGCGCGCGACGATCAGCCCCGCGCTCCAGGCGGCGGCGATCGGGAGCGCCAGAACGTGCGGCCGCGCAAGCAGATTTGCCGTCACCAGCGAAAGGCCGATCGCGACGACCGCGACAAGCGGCGCCCCGCGAAGCTCCCGCGCGGCGGTCAGCCCCACGATCAGCGCGGCGGTCGCCGCCGCCGCGCCGGTCAGGAGCGCGACGCCGCTCCATCCGGCGAGGCGGAAGGCGAGCGCAAGAATGACTTCCGACAGCCATTCATGGGCGATCCACGGAGCGCCCGCCATCGAAACGCTGAACGGGTCGGCGCGGGGCGCGGCGCCGTGGGCGATGATCCATTCGCCCGTCGCCACATGCGAGAAAGTGTCGCCATCGCCGAGCACGCGCGGCGAGAAGGCGGCGAGCGCAAAGAGGAAGATCGCAACCGCGGCGAGGCCCAGCCCGGCAAGCCGGACATCGGACGCGTCATCGCTCGCGGAGCGGACGGACAGGGCGATGGACATCGCCTGAAGCTTGCCAAAGCCCGGATAACGCCGCCTTAAATCGAGGCTCGGTTGAATGACGCTGCGTCAAGCGGGAATGGCGACGCGCGGTCGCCTCGATCGCTCAGGCCGCTCCGGCGACAAGCCGGCGCGCGCCCCTTATCGGCCGCAGAGCACGCCTGAGGCGAAGCCGCCGCTCTGGTCCGCCGACGCGTAGCTGCTGCCGGAGCAAAGCGAGGAATCGCCGGCGCAGACCGAGGCGAAATTGACCGGCGTCGCGCTGAGGCTCGCCTGGTTGGCGCCTCCCGCTCTCTTGACCTGCGCAGTCTGACCGACGTTGGTCATGTCGATGCAGTCGCAGCGCGGGCCGCGGGCGCCGCCCGCAGCGCGCGTGCAGTTTTGGATCTGCTGGGCGAAGGTGACCCCCGGCCGGCGCGGGCAGACAAGCGCCTGGCCCTCGACCAGCGTCACACGCGATTGCGCGCTCTGCACGCGAATGTCGAGCACGGTGCCCCTGACGCCAATCGCGGCGTTCGGCGTGGAGATGATGTAGGCGTTCTTGTCCAGCTTCCCGGTGGTGAAGCGAAAAACGCCCTTGGCCAGATTGACGGCCATTTTCTGCCCGTTCGCCTCGCCGACGTAGACGAACTGGTCGAGCGTCACCCGCGAAACGGGACCAACCCCAAGATTGGTCGAATCGAGGAAGACGAGCTTGGCGGTCGAATCCGAGCCGGTGCGCACGACTTCGTTGCGATAGACCGAGTCTCCGGCCGCAAGCGGTCTTATGGCGCCGGCGAGGTCGCGCGTAACGTCATTGTGGGCGACCGCAGTCGAGCCGATGTGCTCCTGCGCCGAAGCTCCGCCGAGGCCGGCCGCGAGCGCGCACAGCGCCATGAGGATCAATCGCCAGTCGCGCAATCGCGGTAGCCCTGTCGCCCGGCGCGAAGCCTGTCGCCGCGCCGTTTCGCGCCATCATTGAGGCAAATCCAGCCAAGTCAAGCCAATTTACGCTCGCGGCGATGCTATTGCCGCATCAACCGAAGCGCGGTTCTGGCCGCCCGCGGGCGCGCGGCCGAACCATGAACAGAGCGCCTTCCTCCGGGCGCCGGCGCAGGTGATCGGCGGACATCGTGAACCGGGCCGAGGTCACATACAGCTCGTCGAACCGGGCCCCGCCGAAAGCGCAGCTGGTCGGCCACGAACAGGGCAGATCGACGAAGCCCTCGAGCGACCCCTCAGGACCGTAGCGGATGATTCCCGCGCCGCCCGCGACCCGGCAATTCCAAAGAGCGCCCTCGCCGTCGAGACAGGATCCGTCCGGCGCGCCGCGCGGATCGGCGCCGGCGAAGAGGCGTTTGTGGGCAAGCGTTCCGTTGACGAGGTCGTAGGCGTAGATCTCGTTGCGCAAGGTGTCCGCTGTCAGGAACCGGCCGTCCTCAGTCCAGGCCATGGTGTTGGCGACGCCAAACTCGCGCGGGGTCAGTTGGGTGACCTCGCCTCGCGGCGTCACGCGGTAGATCGCGCCGCTATTGCGGTCGATGTCGCGCGGCGAGCCGTCGGCGTTGAGGTTGTTCTGCATTGTGCCAACCCAGAACGCGCCATCGGGTCCGACTCTGCCCTCGTTCAGCCGATTGTCGGCGAGGTCGGGTTCGACGATCGCGAGCGTCTCGAACTTGGCGCCGAAGGCCCATCGCGCGACCCGGTCGGTGAAGCCGACCACCGCGTCGCCGTTGCGGTCGAGCCCGATCGAAGTGGGGAAGTCGGGGGTGTTCCAGGCCTCATGGCGCCTGTCCGCCAGCCAAAGTCGATGGATGCGCCTGCCCCCGATGTCGACCCAGATCAGGGCGTCGCGCCGGTCGTCGTAGACGAGGCTTTCGCCGACGATGTCGCGCGCGTCGAAGATGAGTTCGGGCTTGTGCACGACCAAGCCTCCCGAACTTCCTATCTGATGATTCATAAAAATGTTCTGGCGGAGACGATGGGATTCGAACCCATGATAGAGCTTTACAACCCTATAACGGTTTAGCAAACCGCCGCCTTCAGCCTCTCGGCCACGTCTCCCGCGCGCAACGCGCGGGGCGAGGTATGCCCGACGCGTCCGCGCATTGCAAGCGCCTGGCGATCGCCTAAGCGAGGGCGATGTCGCGCGGTCGCTCGCGCCGCAATGCCGAGCCATAGAACGTCGCGTCGACGGGCTCGCCGACGCGATCGGCGGCTTTCAATTGGTTCGGAGCGCGCGGATGTTCGAGACCATCGCCAAATCGCGACGGCGCCGCGCGCCGTTGCGATTTGCCAAGCGAAGGTCCGCTGGCTTGCCGCCCAAGACCTGCGCTTCGCGCGCTAGCGTGGCAAGCCGACCGTCCTCTGGACTCGAAAAGCGCATTCCAATTCGAACGCGACACACGAACAGGCTGATCAGGCGAGGCCGAACCGCCAGCAGCCGCGCCTGATCAGCCGATACGCCGGAACGCGTGAAGCCGATCAGGCGGCCGGCGACGGCTCCGACGATCCCGAGCCGGGCATTGGAGTCATTTTCTTGCGCTTCGCCGGCGCCCGTTTGGCTGCCGACTTCTTGGCAGCGCCC
>DATGHB010000515.1:0-15786 GCA_035308265.1 Roseiarcus sp. | reverse complement strand
GGCTATTGCCATATCGAGAAATTGCACAACCTCGAGGCGCTGCCGTCGACCGGCTTCATGGTTTCTTGCTTCCCGACAAAGATCGAGCGCGCCTCGGCCGGCTGGACGCGGGCGGTGGCGATCATCGAGGCGTGAGACCTTGTTTTGAGCGTGATCTCATCCGAAAACCGGCGCCCACTTTTCGGGATCACGCTCTGGCGGCTTCAGGGGCGGGCGAAGGGGCGCGCCACCCTGACCGGCCACGCGAGGGCGTCGGGCAGCGCCTGTGCGATATGGCCGGCCAAGACCGACGCGGGTTGGCTATTCCAGTCGGATCGAACGGTCGGCGACAGGACGACGCCGACGCCGACCAGATAGATGATAATGATCAACGCGAGCAGAAGACGCATCTTGGCTTGTGTCCGGGCGCGCTCTAATTCGGCGCCGCGCCATGCAACATCTGAGCGGCCGCGCTTGTTCCGTCAAGCGACGAGACGGCGAGCCTACCCATCAGGCGACGGATTGTCCGGATCGAACCCGGCGGTTTCGGCCGCCAATCCTTGAATTCGGCCGGGCGGGAGTGCGGCTCCCGCCCGGCGGCCGGCTTCGCGCCGACCTTGCGTCTGTGCTAGACTGCGCCTTGCGGCCATTATTATCGGCCGGGTTTGGAGTTCGTCATGGCGCAAGGTTTGACCGCCCGGATCGTCGGGATCGCTGGCGCCGATCCCTTGTTCGCGCGCATCCGGCAGGAAGCTGAAGAAGCGATGCGGCGGGAGCCGGAACTCGCCCTGTTTCTGGCCGTCAATGTTCTCAATCACCACACGCTCGAAGGGGCGGTGTCGCATCGCGTCGCTTCCCGGCTGGATCATCGCGACCTTCCCGCGGCGCTGATCCGCCAGACCTTCGACGAAGCGGTCGCGCGCGACCCTTCGATTGGCGAAGCATTCCGCGCCGACATCATGGCGGTGGCCGATCGCGACCCCGCGTGCCTGAGGATGATGGAGCCCTTGCTCTATTTCAAAGGCTTCCAGGCGCTGCAGGCCTATCGTCTGTCCCATTGGCTTCTGAAGGCGGGGAGACGTGATTTCGCCCTGAACCTGCAGAGCCTCGTCTCGGCCGCGTTCGGCGTCGACATCAACCCCGCCGCGCGCATCGGCAAGGGCGTGTTCCTCGATCACGCGACCAGCCTCGTGGTCGGCGAGACGACGGTGATCGAGGACAACGTCTCGATCCTGCAGGGCGTGACCCTCGGCGGCACCGGCAAGGAGACCGGCGACCGGCATCCCAAGATCCGCCACGGGGTGCTCATCGGCGCAGGCGCGAAGATCCTCGGCAACATCGAGATCGGCTATTGCGCGCGGGTGGCTGCGGGCTCGGTGGTGCTGCAGCCGGTGCCGCACAACAAGACGGTCGCCGGCGTTCCCGCGCGCATCGTGGGCGAAGCGGGCTGCGCGGAGCCGGCGCGGGACATGAACCAGATCCTCGCCGACAAGGCGCTCGACGCTTAGCCTTCATCGCACCGCCGCGCGCGAAGATTTGCGCCCAAGCGAGTGTGAAAAAGCGGATCGCCGCCAATCTGGCGTATTGCAACGCCGCGTCCCTTCGTGCCAAGCCTCGGCCCGCGCCGCGCTGGAGCCGGGGAGACACCATGGACAAGGCCGAGATCGTCAAACTGCGCGAGTTCCTGCGCCGTTCCTTCGGCGCGCCGGCCCTTCAGGTCGGGCCGAATTCAAAGTCCGCCGAGGCGGCGGACGTGTCGCTCGGCGAACGCAAGCTCGGAACGATCACGGTCGACGACGAGGACGGCGACCGCTCGTTCGCGTTCGCGATGAAACTGCCAGTCGGCCGTCCGGTGCTGCAGGACTATCTTCGCCGCCTGTTCGAGAACGACAAACTGACGATCGCCGGGCGGGCCAATAAGACCGACTCGGTCGAGCTCAACAACGGTCCCGAGTTTCTCGGCGTCATCTCCGCCGACGATCCCGAGGGGTCGAGCTTCACCCTGCAAGTAGCGATCCTCGACGTCGATCTCGACGACGAAGAGTAGCGCGCCCATGCCGCTCTATTCGCTCGACGGCCGCTCGCCCACGCTGCCCCCCGACGGCGTCTTCTGGATCGCGCCCACCGCCGCCGTGATCGGCGGTGTCGTCATCGGGCAGGATGTCGGGATTTGGTTCGGCGCGGTCCTGCGCGGCGACAACGAGCCGATCGTCATCGGGGCAAGGACCAACATTCAGGAATCCTGCACGCTGCACACCGACATGGGGTCGCCGCTGACGGTCGGCGAAGAGTGCACCATCGGCCATAACGCCATCCTGCATGGCTGCACGATCGGCGATGGCGCGCTCGTCGGCATGGGCGCGATCGTGCTCAACGGCGCACGAATCGGGCGCGGCTGCCTGGTCGGGGCCGGCGCGCTCGTCACCGAGGGCAAGACCTTCGACGATTATTCCCTCATCAAGGGATCGCCCGCCAGGGCGACCGGGACGCTGGATGAGGAGGCGGTCGCCAGGCTTCGTCTTTCCGCCGCTCACTACGTCGCCAAGTGGCGACGCTTCGCCGCGGGCCTGAAGCTGATCCACGCCCCGGGGGAGACCGCCGTCCCCGCCGACAATTCCGCGGGGTCGAGCTTCGCTGTGCAAATGGCGGTCCTCGATGTCGATCTCGACGACGAGGAATAGCCCCGCTCTCGCCGGAAGCGCGGAGTTCAGACACCCGCGCATGAATGAAACCCGCGCCCGAATGCGCGCCCGCGCCTTTGCGCGGAATTGAGCGCGACCAGTCGCGCTCAAAGAGAATGCGTATAAAGCGTCAGAGCCTCGTGCCCTCGCTGAATTCGTCGGCGGGCAACGGGCTCAGGAATTCAACCGCGATTCCACAATTGACGTGACGCACGACCTCGGCCGGCGTCGAGCCGACGACCACGCGCGCGCCGATCGGGGGCTCGCAGTCGACGTGCAGCGCCGCTCCTGACATCGAGATGTCGAGGAGGGTGGCGGTATATTCGCGTCCGTTCGGCAGTCTGAGCAGCGTATAGCGGTCGCGCGGCGCGATGCGCTCGTGGCGCCGGTCATCCGGAAGCCCGAGCGCCTGCCGCTTGGCGAGCCAGGTCAGCTGGGCGATGAGCTTGTCGCGCTTGGCCTGCGGCACATGCATCTCGATCGCGAATCCGGTTGGCAGGATGCGCGTGACCCGCCCCTCGACCCGTCCGATCTGATTGAGATAGGCGACGATGCGCTCGCCCATCTGAACCCCCGCGTCAGCGGAAAAGACGATGTCGCCCACCGACGCCTCGACCGATTCGCAGTCGAACTCCTTGCGGTCCGACCGCATGAATCGCCCCAGAAGGCGCACGTCGAATCGCGCGTCGCGCCGCTCTTCCGCACGCACACGCTCCGCGAATTGCCGCGCCAGAGCGCCCATGGACAACGTGCTCCTCGGAATGCCAGGCGCCGGCCGGCTGCGATCATTGAGGGCGGCAACGAATCGCGGCCGGGGCGGCGAGCGCGTTGACCATAAGCGGCAGGGATTAAGGCGTTGTTACGCGCTCGGGCATGCCCGAACGTCAGGTCGCCGCCCGGTCGCCCGGATAGACAAACAGATGTTTGTAACGCCTGGGCGGATCGCGGAGCGAAAAGGAGGCCTCCGCGCTCTCCTCAATGGGCGTCGGGCGCGTCGATGAATCGAGCGCGCGGAGCGAGGCAAGCGCGATTGGCCCCGCCCCCATGAGGCCCACCCACGCGGGCGCGGCATGAACCGCGAAGGCGCCGAGGAGGCGGGAATGGGTCAATCCATGATGGCGGAGCGGCAGCAGAATGACCTCGATGTCCACGGCCTCGAGACCGGGCGGCTGCGCCTGGGCGCCGAGAAGGAACGCCTGCGCTTCGTCCGCCACGCACCGAAGAACCGACTTGAGTTCGCCGCGGTCGGCGTCGAGCCAAAGGTCGAGAAAGGGACGGCCCCTCAGCTCCTTGAGAAAAATCGCATTGGCTCGCGAGCCCGCGATCCGGAATGGAAAGCCATGGGCTTCGTCGAAGTCGAGCACGAATGTGTCGGCCAGCACGCTGCGGATCGCGCCGGGGTCGATATCGTTGCGCTCGGGCGCGCTGCGCCTGGCCCGCAGCCGGTTCCAGTATGCGTAGAGTTCCATTGTGACCGCGAGCTTCAACCCGAATCCCCTCGATCCGTTCCCTGGCGTCCCGGAATGGGACGCAATCCGGCCCCCGCCTCGGGCTCGTCAGGGATGAGGCAGGGACCGTGCCATTCCGCAACGGAAGGGCGCGGGCTTGGAAGCCAAGGGGACGGGCGGCCGGCGGCGCCTGCAAGCGAGCCCTGAAATCGGACGGGCGGTCCAGAATCGGCACATTCACCGGGCTTAAGGACGGGAAACTCAGAACGCGAGGTCCCGGTTCACCCCGACGCTCCGCGCCGCCCTGACGATCGACGCCCAGGTCTCGTCCGACAGCGGCACGCCGCTCTTGGCGCGTTTGGCGCGGGCGGCGCGCTCGGGCTCGCCAGGCGTCATGACCGTCTCGCCCGGAACGGGCTTCGCCTCTCGGAGCCAATCAAGATAGCGGGCCATGTCGGCGTCGAAGACATGGCCGGGTTCGATCTGCTCGGGATCGAGGTAGAGCGAAAACATGCCGTTGGAGAATCTGCGGTCCGGCCCGGTCGCGCCGTTGCCGGTGAGCGAGCCGCCGATGAGTTCGCAGATGAGCGCGAGGCCGGAGCCCTTGTGCTCGCCGAAGGCGCGGATCGCGCCCAAGCCGACGCGCGGGTCGCGCGGACCGTCCGCTGTCAGCGGCCCGTAGAGCAGCGCAGGATCGCCGGACAGCGTTCCGTCAGGAGCGATTAACGCGTCGGAGGGCACCGGCTTGCCGCCGCGACTCGCAACATTGACCTTGCCTTCGGCGACCAGCGACGTTGCGAAATCGAGCACGATGGGCGGAGCGCCATCGCGCGGAATCCCGGCGCAGAACGGCGCCGTCGACAGCCGCCGCTCGAGGCCCCCGAACGGCGCGACCAGGATTGAGCCCGCGGCGTTGACGAAATGGATCGAGATGAGATCCGCCGCGGCGGCGCGCTCCGCCCATTCGCCGACCCGGCCGACATGGCCGGAATTGCGCAGCGAAATCGCCGAAAGGCCCGCCGCCTTCGCTTTTTCAACCCCGATGTCGACGGCGATCGGCGCCATCGTCTGGCCGAAGCCGAACCGGCCGTCGAGCGCGCCGATCACCGGCGTGTCCACGATTCGCTCGATCGACTGGTTGGGAATGACCTCGCCCGCGCGCACGCCATCGACGTAGCGCGGCACGCGGATGACGCCATGGCTGTCATGGCCGGCGAGATTGGCGTCGACGAGTGAACCGGAGACGCGGTCCGCTTCCTCGGGCAGGCAGCCGACGCGAGCGAAAATCTCGGCGCAGAAGCCCCTCAGCGCGCCGGCGGGAATGTGAATCGTCATGGCCCCGCGCCATTAGGCGCAATCCGCTCGACGGGCAACACCTCGCCGCCCCCGCGCCAGCCCCAAATTGGCCAAGGCCGCGCCGCCGGCCTAGACTTGCTTGGGCGGGCGATCCCGCCCGGCGTCGGTCCTGGCTTCGTTCGCTGGGCGTCGGGGTTGGAGACCGAAAGGTAGGGTATGAACGCTAACGAGCCGCGCCGGATCGCGCGCCGCCGGGAACCGATGTTCAATGCGCCGGTCGTGGTCCTCGGCCTCATCGCAGTTCTCATCGCAATTTACGCCGCCTTCAACTGGGCCCCCGAGCCGATCCAGGACCGGGTCATTCGCGATTACGCGTTCATTCCCGGCCGCCTCACGATCGGCCTGTGGCCGGATCGGCTGGTCGATCTCATCAAGCGCGTGAACTCGGACCCGGCCGCGCTGCAACAGCTCCGCCACATCCGCGCGCTGCATGTGCTCGGCGGCGGCATTCGCCCATGGACGCTGCTCACCTACGCCTTTCTGCACGGATCCTGGACCCATGTGGGCTTGAACTCGGTCTGGCTCGTCGCATTCGGGCCGCCGATCGCTCGCCGGTTCGGCTCGGCGAGGTTCCTCCTGTTCATGGCGGTCACGGCGGTTGCGAGCGCGCTCGCGCATTGGGCGCTCTCGCCGATGGATTTCTCCCCGCTCATCGGCGCATCGGGGGCGGATTCCGGGCTCATGGGCGCGGCGACCCGGTTCATGTTCCAGCCCGGCGCGCCGCTCGGCGCGTTCGGCTCGATCAGCCGGCCGGAGGTCGAGACGATCCCGGCCGCAAGCTTGCGCGAGGTCTTTGTTGAGCGGCGCTCGCTGATCTTCCTTCTGATCTGGCTGGGGACGAATTTCATTTTCGGCGCGGGAGCTCAAACCCTCGGCTTTTCCGACATGCCGGTGGCCTGGATCGCCCATCTCGGCGGTTTCTTTTCTGGGCTCGTTCTGTTTCCGCTGTTCGATCGCCCGTTTGAGCCCCCGCCGATGGGCGGAGGGCTCGCGCGGCCCTCGCCGGCAATGGAGGTTGATCGCTGAACGCTGGCCGGCCTTGCGCCGCGGCGGCCCGTCCACACAGGGGGAAACATGATTCTGCCGACCATCGATCCCACGATCGCCGGGGCAGTCGTTCTGACCACCGCGTTCACCGACGCCGTCTATGTCCTCTTCACCGCCTCCGTCGCCGCCCGCCGGCGGTTTGCGGCGGCGACATGGAGCAGCGTCTGGTATCTGCTCGCCGCGTTCGCCGTCATCAGCTACACGTCGAACTGGGCCTATGTGCCATTCGCGGCGCTCGGCTCCTGGATCGGCGGCTTCCTGTCGATCACCGCGCTCGACCGGGTTTCGCCGCTTCAACGCGAGTGACGGCGGCCGCTCTCCTCAAGCGCGGGCCCGCCGCCGCGCCTTTGTTGGTTTCCTGATGGCCTTTCCCGCTTTTGCGGCGCCGGATCTCGTGCGTGAACGCGTGGGACTGCCGGGCGCTGCTTCGCCGACCGGATAAGCGAACATGAAGGAGTGGTAGACCGAGTCCCAATAGACGAGGATGTTCGTGGATCCGGTGTAGCCGAAGGAGGGCCCGCCGACCGTCACGCTCGCGGTTTCCACCGTCGTGTCGGCGGTCATCGTTGTGTTGGTGTTCGTGATCGTCACGCTAGACCCGATATTGAACAGGTCTTTGATGCTGACGCCGATCGTCGCTCCGACCGAATATTCGACGATGACGGTGCTGGTGGCGGTCGTCGTGTTCTGCACGGTGTAGGTCGCAACCCACGGCGCGTCGGCTTTGCTGTAGGGTGGTTCGTAGGCGAAGCTTTCGGGCAAAGCGATGAACCGGTCGGTGTCGATGACCGTTGATCCGCCGGAGAACGGGTTGGTGCTGAGGATCTGCGGATAATCCGTCGCTGGATCGAGCCCGGCGGCCTGGAGCTGGTTCGAGACTCCCGGCGCCATCGCCTGAGCGCCATTGAGCCAGCCGGCATAGACGTACTGGATGTTCATGACCGGCCCGTCGACGCCCATGGCGACCTGCACATTGTTGCCAGGGAACTGGGCGACCGTCAGCAACGGGTTGAGCAGCAGCACAAAGACGTCATGGTTGTGATCGATCCCATCGGCCGCGGGGCCCGGAATCTTGATGTCGAAGGTCTCGGCCTTCTGGATCAATATCGAAGAGCTGTCGGTCGTGTTGTCGGAGAAGTTGAATTGCAGGCCGTTTTTGTCGGTTCCGAACTGGAGGCTGAACCCCGTCTTGACCGAGCTGGCGATCGTCGTGGTCGTGCCTGTCTGGCTCATGCTGCCATAGTCGACCAGCGAGTCGCTGGTTCCAGCCGTACTGGTCCCGGCCGATCCGGGCGGCGCGTAGAGCACGGTGAGGATATAGTATTTGGGGCGCGCCGTGCCGGTCGCGAGGGGATTCTCGACTTGCTGGTAGCGAATGAGATTGTTGGTGAGGGCTTCCTCGAAGTACACCCATCGGCTGAGTTGCCCGCCGACGAATTGGGTGGCGCCCACCTTGGGCGTTGAAGCCGTATAGTTGCCGCCGAGCCACGATTGCTGCGTCCCGTCGTTGAAGATGGTCCAGAGCTTGCCGCGGAAAAACTGCTCGGTCCCGTCGTTGTAGATGTCCGTGCCCTGGAAATAGACCCACCCGTCGTCCGAGACATAAGGCGATGAGCGCGTATAGTTTCCGCCGATGTGGGTAAGCCCGCTTCCGGCAGCGTCGTTCCTTACTTTCCAGAGCTTGTTGTCGGTTCCCTGAAAATAGATCCACACCTCGTTCGTGCTCGCGTCGACGGTGACGAACGGTGTCGAGCTCGTGGTGTTGGAGCCGATCTGGGTCAGGTCCGTGCCGGCGGCGTCGCCCCGCACCTTCCATAGCTTGTTGTCGTTGTGTCCGCGGAAGTACACCCATTCTCCGTCCGCCGGATCGGAGAAGACAAAGGGCGCCGAGTCCGTCGTGTTGGTCCCGATCTGGAAGCCGTTCGACCCGTCGCTGTTGACCTTGAGCAGCCGGTTGTCCGTGCCCTGAAAATAGACGCGCACCTCCTGGCTGGCCGCATCAAAGGTGACGAATGGAGTCGAATTCGTCGAATTTTCGCCGATCCACGTCAGATCCGAACCGGCGGTGTCGCCCCTGACCTTCAACAACCTGTTGTCTGTTCCGCGAAAATACACCCACTCTCCGGTCAGCGGATCGGAAAAGACGAACGGAGTCGAGCTGGTGGTGTTGGTCCCGATCGGGTAGGAATTCGACCCGTCGCTGTTGATCGTCAGCAGCCTGTCGTCCGTCCCCCTGAAGTAGATCACGTCTCCCGGGGCGACGAAAGGGCTCGATGAAGTTGTATTGGCCCCGATCTGATTCTGAGTCATGCGTTTCCTCCTGAAATCGTTGCGATGAAATCCGCTTTTGCAATGGACGCCGTGACGGGGCTCACACCGCAGGCGCGCAGAGCCCAGGGTTTCGCTAAGCCGCGTTCGGCTGGTCCGCCGCGCGGGGCAGGCGCGCGAGCATCGCGAGCAGCGCCCGGTCGCCGAGAACGGCAAGCCGCTCGCGGGGGCTGAGCCAGGCGCTCGCGTCCTCGAGCGTCTGAGCGTCGTTGAGCTTGGCCGCGGCGACCGCGGTCTCGACCTCAATGTCGCCCCGCCGGCGGCGAGGCGCCTCGGCGAGGAACGACTCGTGAGCGGCCCTGAACGCCGGGTCCGCCCAGATCGCGTAGAGCGCGTCGTCATCGTCATGCCCGGTCAGGGCGAGCTCGGCAGCGAGCGCATTGGCCCGCGCCACCACCAGCGGCGGCGACGTCTCCTCCGGCGTTCTGAGCAGCCCGATGCGGCGCATCGCGAGGCCGAGCTTGAGGCTTCCGCTCGCCCAGGAGAGGGGGATGGCGAAGATCAGGCCCGCGATCGTCGGCGACATCCAGATGATCATCGAGGGCGAGATCAGCGTCGCCGCGAACAGGGTGATGAGGCCGAGCACGGTGTGACCGCGATGGCGCCGCGCGATGCTGCTCAGCGGGATCGAGCCGTCGTCGCGCCGCTGCGGATTCCAGCCGGTGTCCCGTCCCGACAGGATTTGCGCCACCGACCCGGACTGGATCAGCATCATGATCGGCGCGAGCGCGGCGGAGATGATGATCTCGACGATCGTCGAGGCGACGAGCCCGAGCGCGCCTCCGGACGAGCGGCGCGTCTTCGGCTCCATCAGCGCGATCGCGAGGCCCAGGAACTTGGGCGCGAGCAGCACGGCGATGGTGAGCTCGAACAATTGCAGCGCGCGCTCGTAGTCGAAGCGGGGCCAGGCCGGAAAGAGCGAGAATTCCTTGGTGAAATACTCGGGCCGGATATAGTGGGACTGCAGCACCAGCACGATGCCGACCAGGAGTTGCGCCATCCACAAAGGCGACGCCAGATAGCTCATGATGCCGTTGGCGAGATGCTGCCTGGTCGCCATGGTGAAGCCGCGGGCCCTGATGAGGCGCGCGTGCTGCAGATTGCCCTGGCACCATCGCCGGTCGCGGGCGGCGAGATCGATGAGGGAGGGCGGGCTCTCTTCGTAGGAGCCGCCGAGGCCAGGCAGCATGTAGACGGTGTATCCGGCCCGCAGCATCAGCCCCGCCTCGACGAAATCGTGGCTGAGAATGTGGCCGCCGAACGGCGGTTTGCCGGGGAGGTCCGGCAGCCCGCAATGATCGGCGAACGCGCGGGTGCGGATGATCGCGTTATGGCCCCAGTAGTTGCCCTGGCGTCCCACCCATGCGCTCAGGCCCGCGGCGATCACCGGGCCCGCGATCCGGGCGGCGAACTGCTCCAGACGCGCGAACATCGTGTTGCGGTTGATGATGAGCGGCAGGCTTTGGATGATTCCGGCGTCGGGGTCCTTTTCCATCGCCGCCGCCAGCCCCACGATCGCTTCGCCCGTCATCACACTGTCGGCGTCGAGCACGACCATATGCGGGTAGCGGCCGCCCCAATGGGTGACGAAATCGGCGATGTTGCCGGCCTTGCGGCTCACATTCTTGCGGCGCCGGCGGTAATAGAGGCGCGCCTCGGGCAGACGCGCGCGCATCGCGAGATAAGCTCGCTCTTCCGCGATCCAGACATTGGGGTCGGTGGTGTCGGAGAGGAGGAAGAAGTCGAACGCATGGGCTTGGCCCGTGCGCTCGACATCCTCGAAGATGGCCTGCATCGCCCCGAACACGCGCGAGGGCGCTTCGTTATAGATCGGCATCACGACCGCCGTCCGCTCGCGCAGGGACGGCGGCTCATCGCGGCGCGCTCGATGCGCGATGAGCCAGATGAAGCCGACGACGCCGGAGGCGAACGCAAGCGTCAGCCAGGAAAACGTGATGACGAACAGAACCAGCATCGCCCATTCGAGCGGCGTGATCGCGCCGATCGAAACGACCTTGAACATCTGATGGGCGCCATAAGCGGTGAGCGCGAGCGCGCCGCCGAACACGGCGAGACGGGTCAAAATCGGCGGTTTGGCGCGGCGCGGCGCGATGAGCGCTCGGCGCTCGGCTCGGGAGAATTGGACGAACGACTGCGCCGGCATGGCGAGGGGCGCAAAGCCGGGCATCGAGCCGCCGAGGGAAGAGCCGGGGCTGGCCGGCCCCGCGTCCCTCTGGGTCAGCGTCAGGCTGTCCACCGGTAGAGCCATGTCTCGCTCGCCGCTTGATTGTCGACTTTGAGCGTCAGACGTAGCTCTGAATAGGTTTCCGATCCCGGGTCAAGATCGAAAACGACACGCACCGAACGCCTGTCCTTATAGGGAAATAGACGCACGGAGGTGATTTTGCCCCGGGACGCCTGAAGGTCCGCGCTTGCCGCCGCCGCCTTCGCGGGATCGGCGAAGAGATCGCCGGCCATCTCGACCGCGAAGCGCTGGCGGTCGCCGGCCTTGCCGCGTCGCGACAAAACGCAAGACGCAAGCGACGGCTTCGACGGCGGCGACCAGCACCAGAACTGGCGGAAGGCGACCGACTGGGTCGTCGCCGCGGCCATGCCGGCCTTGGGGCGCCATTGCGCGATGACGTTTTCATTGGTTTCCGAGTCGGCGGGGATTTCGAGAAGACGCAGGTCGCCCTCCTTCCAGTCGCCGATCGGCTCTATCCATAGCGAGGGCTTCAGCTCCCAATGCGTCTCGTCGTCATAAAACCCCTCGAAGGAGCGGCTGCGCTGCAAAAGGCCAAACCCGCGCGGGTTGACGTCGGAAAAAGCGGAGATCTGCAAGGTCTCCCGATTGGAGACCGGCCGCCAGAGCCACTCGCCGCTTCCGGTCAGGATTTGCAAGCCCGTCGACTCGTAGGCCGCGGCGCGGACGTCGTCGGGCCGCCGATGATCGAGGGGACTGAACAGAAAGGCCGCGGCCATGGCGCCGAACCCGAGCTTGTCCACCGCGGCCCGCGCGATCAGCGTCATTTCGGTGTCGATGATGGTCGTTTCCGCCGGGCGCAGCGTGAAGCGGAAGGCGCCGGTGACGCTCGGCGAATCCATCAGCGCATGCATGGTGAGCGTATTGACCGCCGGGTTCGGCTTTTCGATCCAGAACTCGCGGAACAGCGGAAATTCCTCGCCCGGGTCGTCGCCGGTCCGAATCGCAAGGCCGCGCGCGGTCAAGCCGAACGGCTGGGCGTGGGCGCGCGCGCGGTAGAAGGTCGCGCCCTGGAAGATCGCCACGTCCTCGAATCCCTGGTCGGAGGATTTGAGGACCCGCAAGCCGGAAAAGCCGAGATCGCCCAGAGCGGGGGGGACCTTCAACGCTCCGAAGTCGAAATCGGCGCGATCGTAGACCACCTTCCGCGCCATGCCGTTCTCGACAATGCTGATCCCGATCGGAGTCGTGTAGACGAAGCCCCGGTGCAGCGGCTCGAGCGAAAAGCCCAGTTTCTGGTCGCGCCAGATCGCCGCGCTGGGCGTCAGCCGGATCGCCGTATATTGATCGAAGGTCAGACCGGTGAAGACGCTCGGCAGCGGCGCCGCCTCGGGCTCCTTGAACGGCTTCGAGGCAAGCGCGACCGCCATCTTCACCACCGTGTCGGCGGCGAAGGGGGAAGGCTCGCTGAGCGGCTCGGCCGCGGCGGGCGAGCTTCCCGCCGGAGGCAGCGAAGCCGCGAGCGCGCCGCCGACCGCCAGACGCAGGAATTCACGACGCTCGCTGTCCGCCATCTTAACTCGTCACGCGTCCGCAGCGAGGGAGCGAAACCGCGCTAACGAACGCGTCCACGCCGCCCGCACCCGAGAAATGAATTGTCAGCCGGCGAGAAAGGGAAAAGCGCGTTGCAAGCCCCGCGCGTTCCGTCCTCGGCGTTTCGGTTGTATATCGTTTTTTGCGGCGCGGGGAGCCGCTTTTTGCCGACCGCCCTGGAATGGGGTTGACGCAGCGCCGCGAGCGGTCTGGAAACCCCGCGCGCCCGCGGCGATACTGGCCTCCAGGCGTGGCAGGGCGATTCGGAGCGGCCGAGCCTGCCTTGCCCGGCGCCAGTTGAAGAGAGAGCAGACGTCCCATGAGCCTTAACGCCCGCCGCTCACTCACCATCGTGCTCGCCGCGGGCGAAGGGGTGCGCATGCGCTCGGCCAGGCCCAAGGTCCTGCACGAGCTTGCCGGCCGTTCGATGCTGGCCCATGCGCTTTCGGCCGTCCTCGAGGGCGCGACCGGCGACGTCGCCGTCGTGGTCGCCCCGGATGACCACGGCGTCGCGGCCGAAGCGCTGAAGGCGGCGCCGAATGCGAAAATCGCCGTCCAGCGCGAGCGCCGGGGCACCGCCCATGCGGTGCTGGCGGCGCGGGCCGAGATCGAGCGCGGCCATGACGACATTCTCGTCGTCTACGCCGATACGCCGCTCCTCGAAGCCCGGACGATCATGGGCATGCTGGCCGAACTCGCCCAGGGCGCGGATGTCGTGGCGTTGGGCTTCGAGGCCGCCGATCCGGCCGGTTACGGCCGCCTCATCACCCGGGACCGACGCCTGGTCGCGATCCGCGAGGAGAAGGACGCGAGCGCCGACGAGCGCGCCCTGAGGCTTTGCAACGCCGGCCCGATAGCCTTCAAGGGCGCCGAAGCCCTGAACCTTCTCGATGCGGTCAAGCCCGACAACGCCCAGAGCGAATACTACCTTACCGACATCGTCGAGATCGCCAACGCGCGAGGCCTCACGGCGCGGGCTCTCATCGCCCGGGAGAAGGAGGTCATGGGCGTCAACGACCGCGCCCAGCTCGCCGCCGCCGAGGCGGCGATGCAGGACCGGTTGCGCCGGCGCGCCATGGCGGCGGGCGCGACCATGACCGCGCCCGAAACGGTGTTCCTGTCCTTTGACACCAGGATCGGCAGGGATGTGCTGATCGAGCCCCATGTGGTGATCGGGCCAAAGTGCACAATTGAGGACGGCGTGACGATCCACGCTTTCTCCTATCTCGAGAGCGCGCGGGTCGCGCGCGGCGCGATCCTGGGTCCCTTCGCGCGGCTGAGGCCAGGGGCGGACATCGGCGCCAACGCGAAGATCGGCAATTTCGTCGAGATCAAGCAGTCGGCGATCGAGGAGGGCGCCAAGGTCAATCATCTGAGCTACATCGGCGATGCGCGGGTCGGCGCGAAAGCCAACATCGGCGCCGGAACCATCGTCTGCAATTACGATGGCTTCGCCAAGCACAAGACCGACATCGGCGCCGGCGCCTTCATCGGCTCGAACTCGGCCCTCGTCGCGCCTGTCACGATCGGGGAGGGCGCCTATGTCGGCTCGGGCTCGGTCATCACCAAGCCGGTCGAGGCCGACGCGCTTGCGATCGCGCGCGGCCGGCAGGAGACGCGAGCCGGCTGGGCCAGGACGTTCCGGGACCTGCACAAGAAAGGCTGAGGGGCGCGCGCGTCAGGCTGGGTCGAGCAGCGCGAACACGCTGACCAGCGCGACGGCGAGCGAACCCAGCGCGATTTCCGCCGCGCAAGTCGAGCGCAGGAGCGCGAGCGCCCTCAGGCTCGCCTTGATCCGTGGCGCGAGGACAAAGCGGTTGAAGAGGGCAAGCGAAATCATGACCGCGACGACGACGATTTTCGCAACCAGAAGCGCGCGGTAGGGCGTTGTCGGCGGGATCGGCGGATGGCCGGAGGTCATGGCGATGTTGGCGACCCCGGTGAGCACGACCGCCGCCACGACGAGCTGCCCCCAGAAGGAGAAACCCATCATCGCCCGCAACGAGTCGCGCCTCAAATCGTCGCGTTCAAAAGCGCGAAGGCACATCGCGAAGGGAATGAGGCCGCCGAGCCACGCTCCCGCCGCCAGAAGATGCGCCGCATGGTTCAGGCGATGCAAAATCCCTTCGGCGCCGCTTTGCATGGCGGCATGCCCGACGAGCCCGAGGCTTGCGAGCAGCGCCGCCGAAGCCGCGGCGGCCGGCCCCCAACGGTCGCGCGGACCGAAGACAACGATGGCGACGAGCGCCGCCGCCAGAACACAATGCGCCGCCCACGCGTGGCCGAAGGCGGTGTCGCCGATAACCGCGCCGATCGCTCCGGGATCGACCGCGGCGCTCAAGTCGTCGGCCATCGAGGCCGACTCGAGCTGAAGCCAGAGAATTGCGGTGATGAGCGCGATGAGGCTCGCGGTCAGCGCAAAACGGCGCGCCGCTGGCGACAGCGCGAGCCTCAGCCGCTCCGGGGCACAGGCGAGATAGGCGCTCATGCCGAAGGTCAGCATCGCGCCCATGAAATGGGCGAAGCGGCAGATTGCGAGGGCGGTCAAAAGCGCGCTCAACGCTTCCTCACATCTTCATGCCCTTCATTCCCTTCATCGCGCCCTCGCCCGTCGCGCCGATTCCCATGACCCTGAACTCGACCTCGACCGGCCCTGCATGTTCGAAATTAAGCGTCGCCTTGACGTTTGCGCCCTTGGTCAGCGGATGGGCGAGATGGGTGAACATCAGGTGATAGCCGCCGGGCGAGAGGACGACCGAGCCATGGGCGGGAATGGCCAGTCCGTCCTTGAGCTCGCGCATCTTCGAGACGCCGTTCTCGGCGCTCATCTGATGGATTTCCACCTTGGCGAAATCCGCCGTTCCTCCGGTCAGACGGTCGGGCGCCGCGCCCTTGTTTTCGACGGTCAGATAGCCGCCCCCGACTTCAGCGCCCTTCGGGGTCGCGCGCGCCCAAGGGTTTTCGATCACGATGTCCGCGGCCTTGAACTCTTCAGCGAGCGCGGGCGCGGCGCTGACGGCAAGAGCGAGCGCCAGTGGGAAAAGGCTATGTTTCATCACCCGTCCTTTGCGGTTACCGATCTTCTCCGTGCTCATGGCTTCACCGTGAATTGGAAGGTTCCCTGGGTATGGTGGGTGTCGACCGACACCGC
>DATGHB010000514.1:0-2368 GCA_035308265.1 Roseiarcus sp. | reverse complement strand
CTGGCGCCGCTCGCCACTGAGGCGCGCGCCGCCGCGGCTTACGCCGAGGCCGGGCGGATCGCCGACGAGGACGTCGAGATCAACCGCGCGATCGGAGCGCACGGCCTAAAAATCCTTCGCCGCCTTGCGGCGGGCAAGAAGCCGGGCGAGCCGGTCAACATCCTCACCCATTGCAACGCCGGTTGGCTGGCGACGGTCGATTACGGCACCGCCACCGCGCCGATTTATCTCGCGGCGGAAGAGGGCGTGAACGTTCATGTCTTTGTCGACGAGACGCGGCCGCGCAATCAGGGCGCTTCCCTCACCGCCTGGGAGCTCGCCCATCACGGCGTGGCGCACACGCTCATTGTCGATAACGCCGGCGGCCATTTGATGCAGCACGGGCTCGTCGATGCGGTGATCGTCGGCTCCGACCGGACGACCGCGGGCGGCGATGTCTGCAACAAGATCGGCACCTACCTCAAGGCGCTGGCGGCGCGGGACAATGGCGTGCCGTTCTACGTCGCGCTGCCCTCGCCGACCATCGACTGGACGGTTCGCGACGGCAAAGACATTCCGATCGAGGAGCGCGGCGCGGACGAAGTGAACTATGTCCAGGGCAGAAGCGACGACGGCGTGATCACCCGCGTCAGGATCGCGCCGGAAGGGGGAAAAGCCGCCAATCCGGCCTTCGATGTCACGCCGGCTCGGCTGGTGACCGGGCTCATCACCGAGCGCGGCGTTGCGGAGGCCTCACCTAACGGGCTGAAGGCGCTGTTCCCGGAGCGGGCTTGAGCGGGCGGAACTGGTCTTGAACGAGCGGCCGTGTAGAGTTGGGCCCAGGGGCGCCGCATGATCCGTCCGCTTCAAGGCCTGAAGGTGGTCGAATTCGAGGGGATCGGTCCCGGTCCCCTCGCCGGGCGCATGCTCGCCGATCTTGGCGCGGACGTGGTCGCGGTCGTGCGCCCGGACAAGGCGGTTCTCGGCGATCCGGACCGGCCGCTCTCCGAGCAGCCCCTGCGCCGCGGCAAACGGGTGGTCGCGCTCGATCTCAAGCGCCCCGAAGCCGTCGCCGAGGCGATTGAGCTGATCGGGACGGCCGACGCGCTGATCGAAGGCAACCGGCCGGGGGTGATGGAGCGGCTCGGGCTCGGCCCCGCCGATTGCGCGAAGCGCAATCCGCGGCTCGTCTATGGCCGCATGACAGGCTGGGGGCAGGACGGTCCGCTCGCCCACGCGGCGGGGCACGATCTCAACTATCTGGCGCTGAGCGGCGTGCTCTCGCTTGGCCCTCGCGACGGGCAGGCGCCGATCCCCCCGCCGACGGTTCTCGGCGACGGCGGCGGCGCGCTCGGCCTCGCCTTCGGGGTGGTCTCCGCCGTCTTCGCCGCCTCCCGCACCGGCGAGGGCTCGGTGGTCGACTGTTCGATCGTCGATGTCGCGGCGGCGTTGAGCGGAATCGCGCTTTCCGCCCGCGCCGCCGGAATGCTGGACGGGCCAGCCCCAAGCCCGTTCCACGACTCGCCGTTCTACGATCTCTACGCCTGCGCCGACGGCCGGCATGTCTCCATCGGGGCGCTCGAGCCGCAATTCTACGCCCTCCTCATCGACAAGCTCGGCCTTGCCGACGTCGATCCGAAGGCCCAATACGACCGCGCCGCCTGGCCGGCGCTGAAGGCGCGGCTCAGCGCGCTGTTCCTGACCGAGCCCAGCGCGCATTGGCGAGCGCTGCTCGAGGGCAGCGACGCCTGCTTCGCTCCGGTGCTCACGCTCGCCGAGGCCGCGGCCCATCCGCACAATGCGGCGCGCGGCGTCTACAAGCGCGGCGCCGGCGGCGAACTAGACTCGGAGAGCGCGCCGCGCTTCCTGCCGCTCGATTGACCCGATCCGCCGCACGGTTAAGAAGGACAAGGATGCTCAATCGCGCGACGCCCGAGACGCTTGTTTTCCCCAACCCCGATCCGCCGAAACCGGGCGAAACGATCGAGGTTCGTCCGGGCGTGTTCTGGGCGCGCTTTCCCCTTCCGTTCCGGCTCGATCACGTCAACATCTACCTGATCGAAGACGGCGACGGGCTCGCGGCCATCGATGCGGGAATTGACGACGCGCTATCGCGCGCGGCGTGGGAGGCGCTCATCGCCGGACCGCTTCGAGGACGCAGGCTGACCCGGATCATCGCCACCCATTTCCACCCCGACCATGTGGGCCTCGCCGGGTGGCTCTGCGAGCGGTTCGGCCTGCAACTCGCGATGAGCGAGGCGGAATATCTGATCGCGCTCAATATTCGTCTCGATCCGCAAGGACTGAGATCGGAGCCCTATCGCAGTTTCTATCGCTCGCATGGGCTGACCGAGGAGAGCACCGAGCTCCTGCTCGGCAATGGATTGCA
>DATGHB010000513.1:0-4272 GCA_035308265.1 Roseiarcus sp. | reverse complement strand
AAGTTTCAATCCCCGACTTGGCCAGCCGCTTGCAGTCGGCGTGACTGGAAATGCCGCTCTCCGCGACCACGATCCTGCCCTTCGGGATCGAGGGCCGGAGCCGCTCGCACACTTCGAGCGAGGTCTCGAAGGTGCGCAGGTCCCGGTTGTTGACGCCGACCAGGCGGCCCTCGAGGGCGAGCGCCCGGTTGAGCTCGTCCTCGTTATGGGTCTCGATCAGCACGTCGAGGCCGAGATCGTGCGCGGCCTTGTTAAGGGTCTTCGCGGTTTCGTCGTCAACGGCGGCCATGATGATCAGGATGCAGTCGGCGCCCCAGGCCCGCGCCTCCAGGACCTGATAGGGGTCGAACAGGAAATCCTTGCGCAGAATCGGAAGCGTGGTTGCCTTTCGCGCCTTGATCAGGTGCTCCGGCGAGCCGTGAAACGAGGGGCCGTCGGTCAGCACGGAGAGGCAGGCCGCTCCGCCAGCCTGATAGGCCTTGGCGAGGGCGGCGGGGTCGAAATCGTCCCGGATCGTCCCTTTCGACGGGCTCGCCTTCTTGATTTCCGCGATCAGGGCGAACCGCCCCTCTTCGATCGCCCTTTCCAGCGCCTTGATGAAGCCGCGCGGCGGGGACTGGCCCTCGATCTCGCGCTCGAGCGTCGCGCGCGGCACCCTGACCTTGGCGTCGGCGATTTCGCGCCGCTTGTAGCTTTCGATCTTTTTGAGGATGTCGGTCATCGGCGTTCCCGACCCTCAGGCGTTCGACGCCGCGATCAATCGGTCGAGCGTGCGCCGCGCGGCGCCGGAGCGGATCGCTGCGTCGCCCATCGCCACGCCCTCCCTGATCGAGCTTGCTTTGCCTGCGATCACCAGCGCGGCGCCCGCGTTGATGAGCGCGATGTCGCGATAGGCGCCCTCGGCGCCGTCGAGAACGTCGATGAGCGCTTTTGCGTTGTCCGCAGGCTCGCCGCCCTTGAGGGACGCAGGCGCTGAACGCGCGAGGCCAGCCGCTTCCGGCGTCAGCTCGAAAGCGTGCAGCGCGCCGCCCTTGAGCTCGACCACCTTGGTCGGCCCGGTCGTGGTGATTTCGTCGAGGCCGTCGAGGCCGTGAGTCACCCAGACGCGCTCCGAGCCGAAATTGCGCAGGACTTCCGCCATCGGCTCGAGCCAGGCGGCGGAGAAGACGCCGACCAGCTGGCGCCTGACGCCGGCCGGATTGGAAAGCGGCCCGAGAATGTTGAACAGCGTCCGCGTGCCTAGCTCGCTGCGCGTCGCGCCGACATTGCGCATCGAGGCGTGGTGGGCGGGCGCCATCATGAAGCCGATCCCAGCCTCCTCGATGCAGCGTTCGACCCCCTCGGGCGCAAGCCCGATCTTGACCCCGAGCGCGGCGAGCGTGTCGGCCGCGCCCGAACGCGAGGACGCGGCGCGATTGCCGTGCTTGGCGACCACCGCGCCCGAGGCCGCGGCGATGATCGCGGCCAGCGTCGAGACATTGAGCGAGCCCGAACCGTCGCCGCCGGTGCCGACAATGTCGATCGCCTCCGGCGGCGCCTTGACCGGAACCATCTTGGCGCGCATCGCGGCGACCGCGCCGGTGATCTCATCGATCGTCTCCCCGCGGACCCTGAGCCCCATGAGGAACCCGCCCATCTGCGAAGGCGTCACTTCGCCCGACAGCATCGCATCGAAAGCGCTTTCCGCCTCGCTCCGGGTGAGCGTCGCGCCCGCGGCGACTTTGGCGATCAGAGGCTTGAAGGATTCCATGTCCCCGTTTCGCGGTCTTGTCAGTGGGTTCGCTGGCGCTGATGAAAGGCTTGGGCCAGGTCCAGGAAATTGCGCAGGATTTGCCGGCCATGCTCGCTGGCGATGCTCTCCGGGTGGAACTGAACCCCGTACGCCGGACGCTCCCGATGCTCGACGCCCATGACCAGCCCCTCGTCGCTCTCGGCGCTGATCTCGAGTTCGGCGGGCGCGCTCGATCGCTCGATGATGAGCGAATGATAGCGGGTGGCGGAAAAGGGTCCGTTCACGCCACGGAAGAGCCCGCGCGCATTGTGCGAAATGCGCGACGTCTTGCCATGCATCGGGAATGGCGCCCGCACCACCTCAGCCCCGAACGCCTGACCGATCGCCTGATGGCCGAGGCAGACCCCGAGCATCGGCGTCGTTTCGCTCGCCTTGCGTACGAGGTCGAGGCAGATTCCCGCCTCGTTCGGGGTGCATGGGCCTGGCGAGAGCACGATGGCGTCGGGCCTCTCGGCGAGCGCCTCGTCGACCGCGATCGCATCGTTGCGCCACACAGACACCTCCGCGCCCAGTTCGCCCAGGTAATGGACGAGGTTGAACGTGAAGCTGTCATAGTTGTCGATCAGCGTGACGCGCTGCATCGGATCTCCCGGCCGCGACGGCGAGCCGTCTTTTCCGATGCTGTGCAGCAGCCGTCAAGTTGAGTGCGAAACGCGCGAAGGGAACCGGCGTTTCTTTTGTCGCATTCGTCGAACGCTTTCGACCGCGCTCGTTTGTGGCGCCGATGCGAGGCGCCAAGCGCGCCTCACAGTCGCTGGATCGCAACCAGCGCCCACGGATCGTGTGACGGCGCCTCGTAGCCGAGAATCGCAGCGCGTTCGGCCCTCGTCATCCCGATGTCGTCGAGATGGCGAAGCGGCAGCGCGGCCAGCCGGCCGCGGTCCACGGCCGCCTGGGCGCGCTCGGCCAGTTGGTTAAGAATTCCTTTCCAAATAGCGCCCGCCCAAGACATCCAGAAATTGGCTGGAGAATCGGCAATATTGGCGGAAGATACGGTCACTTTGCTCGTCCTTAACGCAAATCTGCGGCCTTGCACTCGCTTCGGATGCCTATATAGGTGCTTTGCACAGGAAGAAGGAGTCATTCTTTCTGCGTCCGTGGTATAGAATAGCTAAACTATGAATCCCCTCCACCGATTGCCACCGCTCAATGCTCTGCGCGCCTTCGAGGCGGTTGCCCGCCATGCGTCGTTCGCCCGCGCCGCCGAGGAACTGCACGTGACAAAGGCCGCGGTCGCCCAGCAGGTGCGCGCGCTCGAAGAGGAGATCGGCGCAAGGCTCGTCGAACGTCATGGCCGCGGGCTTCGCTTGACGGAATCGGGTGCGGGCGCGGCGGGGCCGCTCGCGGAAGGCTTTGCGCTCATCGCCAAGGCGGCGCGGGCGATGCGCGAGGGGAACGGGCGCCGCTTCCTCATCATCAATTCGGCGCCCTCGTTCGCCGCCACCTGGCTGGTCGGCCGGATCGGCAAGTTCAAGGCGCGCCATCCGGAAACCGACGTGCTCATCGACGCCAATCCGATCGACGACGCGCTCGAATCCGGCGCCGCCGACGCGCTCATCCGCTGGGGCGCGGGCGATTTTCCCGAACTCGCGGCGACGCTCCTGTTCAAGGAGAATGTGTTCCCGGTCTGCGCGCCGAAACTCATCGCGGGCGACGATCCGCTGCGCTCGCCCGAGGATCTCGCCCGCCACACGCTGCTGCATCTCGACTGGAACCCGGCGCACGCCTCGTGGCCGACATGGTCCGACTGGCTCAAGGCCGCGGGCGCGCTCAATGTCGATGCGAAACACGGCGTCTTCTTCAACAACATGGCGATGACGCTGCGCGCCGCCGCGCAAGGGCAGGGGGTGGCGCTGACCTCGTTCGCGATCGCCGCCGACGACCTCGCCGCCGGGCGCCTGGTTCAGCCGTTCAAGACCAGCGTCGCGACGCCGTTCGGCTATTACTTCCTGTGCCGGCCCGACGAGGCCGCCGCGCCGCGCATCGGCGCCTTGCGGGAGTTCCTGACCCAGGAGGCGGCGCTTTCGGCGGCGACGGGGTGAGGTCAGCGGTCTCGCATCCGCGCGAAGGCCGCGAGCGCCCGGGCGCGGGCGGCGGCGTGATCGACGATCGGACGGGGATAGGTTTTGTCCAAGGCGATTCCGGCGCGCGCGAGTGTCTCGTGCGACGCCCGCCATGGCTCATGGGTGTCGGGCGCCTCGAGACGGGCGAGTTCCGGAACCCAGCGCCGCACATAGGCGCCGTCGGGGTCGAAGCGCTGAGCCTGCAAGACCGGATTGAAGATACGGAAGAAAGGCGCCGGATCGACGCCTGAGCCGGCCACCCATTGCCAGTTAAGAGGATTGCTGGCCGGGTCGGCGTCGACGAGCGTGTCCCAAAACCATTGCTCGCCGCGCCGCCAGTCGATGAGCAGGTGCTTGACGAGGAATGAAGCGGCGATCATGCGCGCGCGATTGGGCAGATACCCGGTCCGCCACAAT
>DATGHB010000512.1:0-8051 GCA_035308265.1 Roseiarcus sp. | reverse complement strand
CAGAGCCGCATCGCCAACCGCCCCTCGGCGCTCGACGTTCTCACGGCGAGGGAGTTCGAGGTCCTGCGCATGCTGCTTGAGGAAATGACGACAGAGGAGATCGCCGATACCCTTCACGTCAGCCCCAAGACCGTCGCCAATACGCGCCATCTTATCAAGAGCAAGCTTGGCGTAGGCTCGGACATCGAGCTGGCGCTGCTTGCGTTGCGCCAAGGCCTGCTGTCCATGCCCGAGGTCGACGAGAGAGAGGCCAGAGAGCCGCGGCCTTGACCGGCGGCAGGCTCCGGCTGCTTGCTACGTCTTAAGAAACCATAGGTCTCACGCCGCGGACGCCCGCGCGGCGCGGCGCGTCCTCATGACCTTGGCGGGCCCATCGAATAGCCTCCGCCGGCGCCGTCAACGAAATCGACATGAGCGGATCAGGCGCCGCCCTTCGAACGCAGCTCGGTTTGGATCAACGGGCCAGCGCCGGCGCCCAGCATGACGCCGCGGCCCCGCTCGATCGCTTGGCGCACAAAGGTCTTGGCCGCCTCCACCGCCTCCGGCAAGGCCATCCCGAGAACGACGTTCGCAACGATGGCGCTCGACAGTGTGCAGCCGGTCCCGTGCAGATTGCGCGAGGCGACGCGCGGCGCGCCGTAGCGGCGAACGCCTTGCGGCGTCACCAGCAGGTCCACGGCCTCGTTGCCGCTGAGATGGCCGCCTTTCACGAGGACCGCAGGCGGGCCGAGCTTCATGAGCGCCGCGCCCTGTCGCGCCATGTCTGCTTCGCTGCGCGCGATCGGCTCGCCGAGGAAGGCGGCCGCCTCGGCGAGATTCGGCGTCAGGCAATCGACGAGCGGCAGCAGCTCATCGGCGATCGCCTCAACGAAGCCCGCGCCGCTCAGCGCATCGCCCGAGGAGGCGATCATCACGGGATCGTAGACGAGAAAAGCCCTCATCCGGCCCTTCGGGCCGCCCTCTCCCAGCGTGAGATGGGGTTCGCCCCCTCCGGAGAGCCTTTCCGCCACGGCACGGGCGATGTCCGCCCCGCCCAGCATGCCGATCTTGATCGCCGCGACGGCGAAGTCCTCGAGCACCGCGTCGAGCTGCGCGACGACGATTTCCGGCGGCGGATAGTGGACGGCCCGCACGCCGCGCGTGTTCTGGGCGGTGAGCGCGGTCACCACGCTCGCGCCATAGACGCCGAACGCGGCGAAAGTCCGCAGATCGGCCTGAATTCCCGCGCCGCCGCCCGAATCCGAGCCGGCGATCGTCAGGGCGATCGGAATCCTTTGATTCACTTAGGGCCGCTTCACTTGGGCCGCGTCGCCGCCACCCATTCCCGCGCCCGCGCCTCCGGATCGGGATGAAGCGTGATGTCGGTGACGACGGACACGACGTCCGCGCCGGCAGCAAGGCACAGCTTCGCTCGCTCGGCGTTGAGTCCGCCGACCGCGACCAACGGGATTGCGCCGATGCGGCGCTTCCATTCGCCGATACGCTCCAAGCCTTGCGGCGCAAAAGCCATGGCTTTGAGGCGCGTGAAATAGATCGGGCCAAGCGCGACATAGTCCGGCTCGAGCTTCAGCGCGCGCTCGAGTTCCGCCTCGTCATGCGTGCTGACGCCAAGCTTCAGGCCGGCCTTGCGGATCGCGCCGACATCCGCATGATCCAGGTCGCCCTGGCCCAGATGGACCCAGGGCGCGCCCTCGTCGATCGCAACGCGCCAATAGTCGTTAACCACCAGCGCCGCGCGACATCCCGCGCAGACGGACAGCGCCTCGCGCGTCTCGCGCGCGATCCTGGCCTCGTCCTCGTCCTTGACCCGCAATTGGATGAACAGCGCGCCGGCGCTCACGAGCCGCGCCACCCAGACCGCGCTGTCGACGATCGGGTAGAACGGATCGAGGCCCGCCCCGTTCACGTCAGCACCGCTCGTCCTACGACCGGCGTCGACGGCGCGGCCATGTCGCGTGGCGCCATGGGACCGGCGAGGAAAGCGGCACGGCCCGCTTCGATCGCCTGCCCGAAGGCGCGCGCCATCGCGACCGGATCGCTCGCCTTGGCGACGGCGGTATTGAGGAGCACCCCGTCGTAGCCGAGCTCCATCGCCGCCGCGGCATGCGAGGGCAGGCCGACGCCGGCGTCGACAATCAGCGGAACCTCCGGGAAATGCGCGCGCAGCGCCCGAAGTCCAAACACATTGTTGAGCCCCTTGCCGGAGCCGATCGGCGCGCCCCAAGGCATCAGCACCTTGCACCCCGCTTCAAGGAGCCGCTCGGCGACCACGAGATCCTCGGTCGTGTAGGGAAAGACCTCGAAGCCGTCCGCGGACAGAATCCGCGCGGCCTCGACAAGACCGAAGACGTCGGGCTGCAGCGTATCCGCCTCCCCGATCACTTCGAGCTTGACCCAGGGGGTCGCGAACACTTCGCGCGCCATCTGAGCCGTGGTCACCGCCTCCTTCACGCTGTAGCAGCCGGCGGTGTTGGGCAAAACGCGGGCGCCGATCGAGCGGATCAGCCGCCAGAAGTCCTGCCCCTCTTTCAACCGAGCCGACTCGCGCCTGAGCGAGACGGTGAGGATTTCAGCCCCGCTTGCGCGCGCAGCCTCGGCGAGGATCGCAGGCGAGGGATATTGCGACGTGCCGAGCATCAGCCGCGAGCGGAAGCGCGCGCCGTAGAGGGTGAAGTCGGGGGTCATGAACGCGCCCTCGCGTCATTGCGAGCCATAGGGCGTCGAAAGAGGCCCGTCCTTCCGGATAGGCCATGGCGAAGCAATCCAGGAGATCGTCCGGCGCCCGCGGCTCCTGGATCGCCGCGTCGCTTCGCTCCTCGCGAAGACGATCCACACCGACCACCCAACCTATCCTCCCTGCCGCGGCGCGACGATCTCGATCCGGTCGCCGGTCTTGAGCCGCGTGCCCGCGCGCGCTCGCGCCGGCACGAACTCGCCGTTGAGCGCGGTTGCGACCCTGGCTTCGCCATAGTCGAGCGATTGCAAAGCTTCCGCGAGCGTGGCGGCGCGGACGTCCCGCGGTTCCCCGTTAACGACGAGCTTCACGCCAACGCCTCCGCACGCTCGAACGCCATCGCCGCCGCCCGCTCGGCGAACGCCGGCGAGAGCAGGAATCCATGGCGATAAAGGCCGTTGACGAAAAGCCGTCCCTCTCGCTCCTCGATGCGCGGCTCGTTGTCGGGAAAGGCGGGGCGCACGCCGGCGCTCATTTCGATAATCTCCGCTTCGCCAAAGGCGGGGTGGAGCGTATAGGCAGCATTCATGAGTTCGATCGCGGAGCGCACGCTGACCGCGCCCTTCTCCCCGCTCTCGATCATGGTCGCGCCGATCATGAATATGGCGTCCGCGCGCGGGACGACATAGAGGGACATACGCGGATGCAGAAAGCGAACTGGACGGGTGAGCCGCACCTCGCGCGTGCGCACGCGGATCATCTCGCCGCGGACCCCGCGCAGGTCATCGAGTTCGTCCCGGGCCGCGAAGCCCCGGCAATCGACGACGACGCCGTCATCGGGCTCGAGCTGCGCGCCGTCCTCGCCGAAGCGGATTTCCGCGCCGCGCGCGCGCAAAGCCTCGAGCAGCGCGCGCATCGCCGCGCGCGGGTCGAGATGGCCTTCGTCGGCGAAGAACAGGCCCTTGCGGAAACGCCCGGCAAGATCCGGCTCGAGCTCAGCGATTTGAGCCCCGTCCACGCGCGCGTGCGCCTTCGTGCGCGCCGCGAACCGGTCAATCTCACTCACATCGCGCGGCGGCGCGACGACCAGAGTCCCGGCACGCACGACTCCCGGAACGCGCGCCGCCCACCAGTCGATCGCGCCCTGCCCCAACCGCACGACGGAGGCTGGGGCGCTTTCGCCCTCGCAGAACGGCGCCAGCATGCCCCCCGCGAGCCACGAGGCGCCGCCGCCGAGTTCGGGCGACCGCTCGATCAGCGTGACGCTCGCGCCGAGCTCGGCGAGCGCCGTGGCGGCCGTAACGCCGGCGACGCCAGCGCCTATGACGGTCGCGCGCATCCCATCACTCCGCGGCCCTCACGTAGAGCGCTCCGCCCTTTTCGATGAACTCGCGCGATTTCTCCGCCATCCCGGCCAGCGCCTCGGCTTCCTTGCGCAAGTCCTGGGTGATCTGCATCGAGCAGAACTTCGGCCCGCACATCGAGCAGAAGTGCGCCGCCTTGTGGCTGTCCTTGGGCAGCGTCTCGTCGTGGAACTTGCGCGCGGTGTCGGGATCGAGCGACAGGTTGAACTGGTCCTCCCACCGAAAATCGAAGCGCGCCCGAGAGAGCGCGTCGTCACGCAGCCGCGCGGCCGGATGGCCCTTGGCGAGGTCGGCGGCATGGGCGGCGATGCGATAGGCGATGACGCCTGCCTTCACATCCTCGCGGTCCGGAAGGCCCAGATGCTCTTTCGGCGTCACGTAACAGAGCATCGCGGTGCCGAACCAGCCGATCATCGCGGCGCCGATCGCCGAGGTGATGTGGTCGTAGCCCGGCGCGATGTCGGTGGTCAGGGGTCCGAGCGTGTAGAACGGCGCCTCGCCGCATTCCCTAAGCTGCTTCTCCATATTGACCTTGATCTTGTGCATGGGCACATGCCCAGGCCCTTCGATCATCACCTGGCAGCCCTTGCCCCACGCGACCTGCGTGAGCTCGCCCAGCGTCTCGAGCTCGGCGAATTGAGCGCGGTCGTTCGCGTCGGCGATCGAGCCGGGCCTGAGGCCGTCGCCGAGCGAGAAAGAGACATCATAAGCGCGCATGATGTCGCAGATGTCGCCGAACCTCTCATAGAGGAAGCTCTCGCGATGCCCGGCCAGGCACCAGCGGGCCATGATCGACCCGCCGCGCGACACGATGCCGGTCACGCGTTTCGCGGTCAGCGGCACATGTGCCAGGCGCACGCCGGCGTGGATGGTGAAATAGTCGACCCCCTGCTCCGCCTGCTCGATCAGCGTATCCTTGAACACTTCCCAGTCGAGCTTGAGCGGATCGCCGTCAACCTTCTCCAGCGCCTGGTAGATCGGCACCGTGCCGATCGGGACCGGCGCGTTGCGCAGGATCCAGGAGCGGATGTTGTGGATGTTGCGGCCGGTCGAGAGGTCCATCACGGTGTCGGCGCCCCAGCGGATCGCCCACGCCATCTTCTCGACTTCCTCCGCGACGCTCGAACTCACCGCGGAATTGCCGATGTTGGCGTTGACCTTGGTGAGGAAGTTGCGGCCGATCACCATCGGCTCAAGCTCGAGGTGATTGATGTTGGCGGGAATGATAGCTCGCCCCCGCGCGACCTCCTCGCGCATGAACTCGGGCGTGATGAATTCGGGGATGGAGGCCCCGAAGCACTCGCCGTCGGCGAGCCGCTCGGCCGCGCGGTCCACTGCCGCTTCGCGAGCGAGGTTCTCGCGATGGGCGACATAGATCATCTCCTCGGTGACGATCCCGGCGCGGGCGAATTCAAGCTGGGTGACGAGCTGGCCGGCGCGGCCTTTGCGCAAGACGCGGACGGCGGGACACAGCGGCGCGAGATGGTCGGCGGACACGGCGCCGTTGTCCTCGGGCTTGACCGCGCGGCCTTCGATCGCGACATAGCCGCGCGACTCGATCCAGCCCTCGCGGACAGGCTTCAGGCCCCCGGCGAGATCGATCGCCGGATCCATTTCCGTGTAGGGTCCGGACGGATCGTAGACCCGGACCGGCGGCTCGCCCGGGTCGGAGAGCGCGATCTCGCGGAATGGAACCCGGATATCGGCGCGGCCCTCAGGCGCTGCATAGACCTTGCGCGAGCCGGCGATCGGCCCGGTGGTGACGCTCCGCGGCGCGGCAAATTTGGGAATTTCGTTCATGGGCCTTCTCCTCGCGCATCGGTCCGACGGCGGGAACGGCTGAGCCAAATGGAGGCCAAGGCCGCTACGTCCCTTCGCCGGCATGACCCGGATCAGGTTCAAAGGGTTCGGCTCGTTGCCGTCTCAGCCCCGTTTAAGGGCGCCCCTCGAGCGACATCAAATCTCATCCCACCGGACCGGGATGTCAAGCGAACGCCGGTCGCGGATGGCCAGATTGGGCAAGCTAGGCGTGACCGGATAGGTAAAACGATCTATACACAGAGCTGATGATCCGGCCGGAATCCGCTTGAAGATCCAATTTGCGCGAAGCACACGGCGCCGGCGATAAGCGTCCGTCGGCTGGACGAGGGATGACGGATCAGAGCCGCCGGGACGCCTGGGCGTCGCGCATGGCCAGCCTGATCCTGGCGGTGTTCATCCTGTATATCGTGGTCACCTGCCTGCACTTGTTCACCAACAAGCTTTAACGTCGGTTCGGGTCCAGCCGCGGCGCAGCAGCGAGCCGCCTTACCCTTCCAAGCCGGTCGCGGCCGCGCGCCCGTTTGCGCGCTTGCGGGCGGCAAAGCGCGCCGCGAGATGCGCAAGGCCTGGAACCCGTCCCGACACCGTCGTCGCCCGGCGGCGCCACTGCCGGAGAACCGCGGCGGCGGCTTGCTTGTAAGGGGCGGCGATCTGGTCGGCGTAGTGATGGAACGCCATTACCTGGCCGTAGGCCCGGACGAACCATGGCATCGTCATCAGCCGGTGCTTGGTCAGATCGAAGATCGCCGGGATGAGGCTGACCGCCAGAAGCTTCAGCACGATCCATGCGATCGCGCCGCTGACCACGTAGCCCATGGCGATGGCGACCGTGGCCACCGTCAGCAACGGCTCGACGATCAAGAGCGGCACGAGGAAAATCAGCAGGACCAGCGGCGCCGGCAGACGGTCGACCAGCGCACCAAAAGCGCGCTTGAAACGCGACCAGGGCACAAATCCGGCGAGCGTTCCCCCGATCGCGACCAGCGCGTCCCATGCCCAGGCGACAGCCAAAAACGCCATCGCCAGCGCCAGGAGAGCGGTCCGTTTCACTCCAAAACGCTTCATTCCGACAACAGTCCCGAGGATCCCCGCAACGCCTCGCCTTCACGGGCGCGAGAGTGTGCAGGCCGAACCGGGCGAGCACAAGGCATATTGCGCCGCAATGTGGCCATTAATCGGCTGTTAACGCTGCCGCCGGGTTGAGCGGCGTTCTTAATCCGCTGGCAATGGACCGGTAAGCTTATCGGAACCTTGCGTTAACCCATGGGGCGGCTAGCTCGCGCGCGGGCGAGGGGTCGTCAGGAGCGTGAGCCATGTTCGCGAACAGAGGCCGGAGTTCGGTTGCCTTCGCCGCGGCGCTCGCGCTTGGCCTGGCCTTGAGCGCCTGCGCGCACAAAAACGACAACCTCGCCGCCGGCTATGGCGCGGCCATCCCCGGCAGCGTCCAGGAATTCAATCAGACCGTCGGCGACCGGGTCTTCTTCGACACCGATCAGACCGATCTCTCGCCGACCGCCCAGGCGACGCTCGACAAGCAGGCGGCGTGGCTCAACCAGTATAACAAATACAGCTTCACCATCGAGGGTCACGCCGACGAGCGGGGCACGCGCGAATACAATTTCGCGCTCGGCGAGCGTCGCGCGCAGGCCGTCCACGACTATCTCGCCGCCAAGGGAGTCTCAGCCTCGCGCATGAGGACGATCTCCTATGGCAAGGAGCGGCCGGTCGCGACCTGCGACGACATCTCCTGCTGGTCGCAGAATCGCCGCGCCGTCACTGTCCTCAACGGCGCGCCCGGCAGCAGCTGAGCCGGCCGCGCGCGAGCTGCGGCGCGACTTGAAATCGACGGATGCGGGGCGTAAGGGCCGGTCGATTCGAGGCCCCATCGAGGAACCGCCAGTGACGTCATCGTTTCGCCTGCTCGCCGCCGCGTTCGTCGCGTGCCTGGCGCTTGCGGCGCCGGCGCAAGCGCAGTTCGATTTCTTCCACCGCCAGAATCAGCCGCCCGCCGACATTCCGGGCGCCGCGGGAGATCCGAACGACGTCGCGGGGCTCGTGGTGCGCATCAACCGGCTGGAGGAAGAGCTTCGCCAGGCCAACGGGCGGATCGAGGAACTGGAGAACGCCCAGCATCGCCTCGAGGCGCAGCTGCAAAAGTTCAGGCAGGACGTCGAGTTCCGGTTCGGCGACCG
>DATGHB010000511.1:0-2616 GCA_035308265.1 Roseiarcus sp. | reverse complement strand
CGTTCGGGATCGGGCACATGATAGGCGAACACCGTCGCTCCGCGCTCGCGCCTGGCCGCGCGCTGAAGCTGCTCGCCCAGGCCCGCGCCATGGAAGATGTTGTCGCCGAGCACCAGCATCGCCGGTCCGCCGGCGATAAACTCCTCGCCGATCACGAAAGCCTGCGCCAGCCCGTTCGGCTCGGGCTGCTCCGCATAAGCGATCCGCAGACCCCAGTCCGAGCCGTCGCCGAGCAGGCGGCGGAACATCGGCAGATCATGGGGCGTCGAAATGATCAGGGTTTCGCGAATCCCGGCCAGCATGACGACCGACAGCGGATAATAGATCATCGGCTTGTCGTAGACCGGCACCAGCTGTTTCGAGACCGCGAGCGTGATCGGATGAAGCCTCGTTCCCGCGCCGCCGGCCAGAATGACGCCCTTCATCGCCGATCCTCTAATGCTCTTGCTTGAATTTGTGCGCGAACCGTCCAGCTGCGTCTCCCCCCTTGCGGGGGAGGAACAAGGTGGGGGGTCGCGCGGCCGAATTGCAGCATCTGCTAAGCGAGCGTCCCGGACTCGGCGATGATTCCGAGGCGCTCGCCGGCGTAGATCTTCTCTCTCAACGGACGCCACCACCACTCGTTGTCGAGATACCAGCGCACCGTCTTCTCGATGCCGGTGTCGAAGGTCTCGAGCGCGCGCCAGCCGAGCTCACGCTCGAGCTTGCTCGCGTCGATCGCGTAGCGCTGATCGTGCCCCGGCCGGTCGGCGACAAAAGAGATGAGCGATTGGTGGGGGCGCGGCCTCGGGCGAAGCTCATCCAGGATCAAGCAGATGCGCTTGACGACATCGATGTTGCGGCGCTCGTTGCGGCCCCCGACATTGTATTTCTCGCCGATCCGGCCTCGCGCCACAATGAGGTCGAGGGCGCGAGCGTGGTCGTCGACATAGAGCCAGTCGCGCACGTTCTCGCCCTCGCCATAGACCGGCAGCGGCTTGCCGTGGACGGCGTTGAGAATGATCAGCGGAATGAGCTTCTCGGGGAAATGGTAGGGCCCGTAATTGTTGGAGCAGTTCGAGATCAGGGCCGGGAAGCCATAAGTGCGCGCCCAGGCCAGGACCAGGTGGTCCGCCGCCGCCTTGGAGGCGGAATAGGGCGAACTCGGGTCATAGCGCGTCTCCTCGACGAACGCGCCCTCTTCGCCCAGCGAGCCGTAGACCTCGTCGGTCGAGACATGCAGGAAACGGAAGCCGTCCCGGCGCGACGAAGGCAGCGCCCGCCAATAGGCTCGCGCCGCCTCGAGCAGGGTGAACGTTCCCACGACATTGGTCTTGATAAACGCGCCTCCGCCCTCAATCGAGCGATCGACATGACTTTCGGCGGCGAGATGGATGACGTGGTCCGGCGCGAAGGTCTCAAAGGCTTGCGTGACCGCACTCGAATCGCAAATGTCGGCCTTGGCGAAGCGATAGTTCGGCGCGTTGTCGATCTGAGCCAGCGATTGCAGATTGCCGGCATACGTGAGCGCATCGAGGTTGAGCACCGAGGCGCCCTCGGCGACCAGACGCCGGCACACGGCCGAGCCGATGAAGCCCGCCCCGCCGGTCACAAGCACTTTGCGCTGCATCAGGTCCCCAAGGTAACTTCTTAGACTCTCCCCTCGAACCTCGTCCTGAGGAGCGCCGAAGGCGCGTCTCGAAGGGCGTTCCAGAACGCACGAACGGCGCCGCCTTCTGGATCATCCTTCGAGACGCCGTGCTTCGCGCGGCCCTCAGGATGAGGCCAGTGTGAGAAGCCGCTTGCAGCAGGCCGCAACCGACTGGCGCCATTCCGGCAGCCTCAGGCCGTATACGCGAGCGAGCTTTTCGTTGTCGAGGCGGGAATTGGCCGGCCTTTTGGCGGGGGTCGGGTAGTCGGCGGTCCCGATCCGCTTGACGCGGGTCGGGCGCCGGCCTCGCGCAGCAGCCTCCTCAAAGATCGCCTCGGCGAAATCCGCCCAAGTTCCCTCGCCTGAGCCGGTCATGTGAAAGACGCCGCGCAACGCGGGCGACGCGTCGTCCTTGAGCCGCGCCGCGATCACGATCAGGGCGTCGGCGATGTCGAGCGCCGAGGTCGGATTGCCGCGCTGGTCGGCGACGACGCCGACCTCGTCGCGGGTTTCGTTGAGCTTGAGCATGGTGCGGACGAAATTCGCGCCGAACGGGCTATAGACCCAGGCGGTGCGCAGAATGACGCTGTTCGTGCACCGCTCGGCGACTTGCTGTTCGCCGGCAAGCTTGGAGCGTCCATAAGCCCCGGTCGGGGCGGTCGGGTCGTTCTCCCGGTAGGCGCGGGCGAGCGCGCCGTCGAACACGTAGTCGGTCGAAAGATGCAGAAGCGGAACGCCGAGCCGGGCCGCGGCTTCCGCCACATGCCCCGCGCCTTCGCCGTTGACCCGCATGGCGAGGTCTTCCTCGCCTTCCGCCTTATCCACCGCCGTATACGCGGCGGCGCTGACGATCACGTCCGGGCGGGCCGCTTCGAGCGAGGCGAGAACGGCCGCGCGGTCAATGAGGTCGAAGGCCGGCCGGCCGAGCGCGACCACCTCGGCTCCAGCCCCGCCGCGCTCGACGAGCGACGTCGCGACCTGGCCCT
>DATGHB010000510.1:0-11181 GCA_035308265.1 Roseiarcus sp. | reverse complement strand
TCATTCAGCGAGGCGATCGCGTTCAGGATCGATTCGGGCGTGCAGGGCGGATCGAGCTTAGGCTGCCCCTTGGGGTTCACCGCATGCACCGCGTCGAGGATCGCGGAATAGACGGAAATTCCGTGCATCAGCGGCGGTTCGCCGACCGCCTTCGAGCGGTAGATGCTCGGGGTCGGATTGGGCCGCGTGTAGAGCCGGGTGTTGAAGATCGGAGGCGTGTCGGAGGCGACAGGGATCTTGTAGGTCGCGGGCGCGTGGGTCGTCAGCCGTCCGTTGGAATCGTAAACCAGTTCCTCGGTGGTCAGCCAGCCCATGCCCTGAATGAAAGCGCCTTCGACCTGCCCCATGTCGATCGCCGGATTGATCGACGCGCCGACGTCATGCAGGAGGTCGGCGCGCAGGACTCGCATCTCGCCGGTCAGCGTGTCGATCGCGACCTCCGAGCAGGCCGCCCCATAGGCGAAGTAGAAGAATGGACGTCCCTTCGCCTTGAGACGATCCCAATGGATCTCCGGCGTCTTGAAATAGCCGCTCTCCGACAGCTGCACGCGCGAGAGCCGGCACGCCTTGGCGAGCTCCCCGAAGCCCATCGAGACATTGCCGGCGAACACCCGCCCGTCACGGAACTCGATCGCCTCGGCGGCGACGTTCCACGACCCGGCCGCGAATGCGGTCATCCTCTTGCGGATGGCGCCAGCGGCGATCTTCGCCGCCATGCCGTTGAGATCGGTTCCGGAGGAGGCGGCGGTCGGCGAGGCGTTGGGAACCTTGGCGGTGTTGGTCGCGGTGATGCGGACGAAATGGAGCGGCACGCCGAACTCTTCGGCGACGATTTGCGCGACCTTGATGAACAAGCCTTGCCCCATCTCGGTGCCGCCGTGGTTGAGATGGATCGAGCCGTCCGAATAGACATGGACCAGCGCGGTCGCCTGATTGAGCGGGATCAGCGTGAACGAGATGCCGAACATGACCGGGGTGAGCGCGATGCCCCGCTTGACGATCGGACTCGTGGCGTTGAAAGCGGCGATCCTCGCGCGCCGCGCGCGATAGGCGCTCGAAACCTCGAGGTCGTCGATGATCGCCCGCTGGGTCTCGTAGTCCTCGACCGTCTGATCGTAGGGCGTGCGCTCGAAGCCGGCGCGCAGCAGGTTCGCCTTGCGCACGTCGAGCGGATCGAGGCCCCGCTCGCGCGCGATCGCATCCATCACCCGCTCGATCGCGATCATGCCCTGCGGGCCGCCGAAGCCTCTGAACGCGGTGTTGGAGACGGTGTTGGTCTTCAGCCGCCGGGTGAGGATCGAGACCTCGGGAAGCCAGTAGCCGTTGCCGGCGTGAAACATCGCGCGGTCGCAGACGCCGGGCGAGAGGTCCGCCGAACAGCCGCAGCGCGCGTTGAGCGCCACCTCGTAACCGGCGACCACGCCCTTGTCGTCGTACCCCACTCGCCAGTCGGCGCGGAAATCGTGGCGCTTGCCGGTCAGCGCAAAGTCGTCGTCGCGATCGAGCCGGACCTTGCACGGCCGGCCGGTCACCCGCGCGGCGAGCGCGGCGATCGCGGCCCACTGGCAGGCCTGGCTTTCCTTGCCGCCGAAGCCGCCGCCCATCCGGCGGGTTTCCACGGTGACGAAGGCGTCCGGAATCCCGAGGATGCGGGCGACGATGTGCTGGGTCTCGGTCGGGTCCTGGGTCGAAGCGTGGACCGTCATTTCGTCGCCTTCGCCGGGAAAGGCGAACGAGGCCTGGCCTTCGAGATAGAAATGCTCCTGGCCGCCGATCGCAAGCTGACCCTCGAGCCGGCGCTGGGCCCCGTCGATCGCCGCGGCCGCGTCGCCGCGGCCGAAGCTGTAATCCTCCTGAACGCGTGCGCCAGCGCCGAGCGCATCGGCGATGGTGACGGACGGCGCCTTCGCCTCGATGTCGATTTTCGCCAGCCGCGCCGCCCGGCGCGCCTCATCGCGCGTGCGCGCGACGACCGCGAAGAGAGCCTGGCCGTGGAAGATGACCTCCCGGTCGACGAACAGGGGCTCGTCGGCGAACACCGGCGCGATGTCGTTCCTGCCTGGAATATCCGCCGCGGTCAGAACCGCGACGACGCCGGGCGCCCCACGCACCGGATCGAGGCCCAAGCTCTTCAGTTGGCCCGATGCCTTGTCGGCCATCCCGATCGCGATGTGCAGCGTGCCCGCGGGCTCGCCGATGTCGTCGACATAGGCCGCCGAGCCCTGGACATGCAGGCGGGCGGAATCATGGGGCAGGGGCTTGTGGACGACCGCGGTCGGCGGAGCGAGTTCGGCCACGTCATTCGGCGGCATGGAGCAGTCCAATCCGGGTCGGCGCGGCGCTGCCTGAGATTTCGATCAGGGCCTTTCTCAGGAGGTTGGCGGCGACGGTGGCGCGATAGGCGGCGGTGGCGCGCATGTCGGTGAGCGGCGCGAAGTCCCGTGCGATCGCCTCCGCCGCGGCGCGCCAGCCCGCGGGCTCATCGAGGCTCGCTCCGATGAGCGCCGCCTCGGCGTTCGCCGCGCGCTTCGGGGTCGCCGCCATGCCGCCGCAGGCTATGCGCGCAGCCCTGATCCGCCGTCCGTCGAGATCGAGCCGAATCGCGAGCATGACGGCGGAAATGTCCTCGTCGAGGCGCTTGGACACCTTGAAGGCGCGGTAGTGCTGGTCGTCGCCCAGCCGCGGCGCCTCGACCCGCACGACGAATTCGCCCGGCTCGCGATCCTGCTTGCCGTAGGCGATGAAGAAGTCCTCGAGCGGAAGCGCGCGGGTCCGCCCGCCCTTGCGCAACACGACGCTGCCGCCAAGAGCGATCAGGGCGGGGGCGACATCGCCGATCGGCGAACCGTTGGCGATGTTGCCGCCGACCGTTCCGCTCGCGCGCACCTGCTTCGATCCGAAGCGGCGCATGAGCTCGCCGAGATCGGGATGAATCGCGGCGAGCAGGGGCACGGCGTCCTCCAGACTCAGGGTCGCCCCAAGCGCGAGGGCGCCGTCGGCGCTCTCGCTGGCGCCGTCCAGCTCAGCCACTCTGCCGAGCCAGATCACGCGCTTCACGTCGCGCAATTGCTTGGTGATCCATAAGCCCACGTCGGTCGCGCCGCCGACCAGGGTCGCGTCGGGAAAGCGCGCATAGAGGCTGGCCAGCGAATCGAGGCTCGCCGGGGCGGCGAAGAAGGCCGCCTCGTCGCCGACGAACAGGTCGCGGCCGTCAGCGAGCGCGGCGAGGGCCGCCGCGCGCCCGCCCGCCGTCGCGGCGAACCGGTCGGTGGGCGCGCCGTCGCAAACGTCAAGCGCCGCCGCGAGGATCGGCCGATAGCCGGTGCACCGGCAGAGGTTGCCCGCGAGCTGGTCGCAGATCGAGGCGTAGGTCTGCCGCTCGCCGGAGTGGTAGGCGGCGAACAGGCTCATCACGATCCCCGGCGTACAGAAGCCGCATTGCGAGGCGTGCGTGTCGACCATCGCCTGCTGCAGCGGATGCAATTCGCCGCCGGTCGAGAGATCCTCGATCGTGATCAGCTCGGCGCCGTCGAGCTGGCCCAGCAGCAGGATGCAGGCGTTGAACGGCTCGTAAGCGAGCCGGCCGCCCTTGAGCCGCGCCAGAACGACCGTGCACGCGCCGCAATCCCCTTCGGCGCAGCCTTCCTTCGTCCCCTTCGCTCCGATGTCCTCCCGCAGCCAGTCGAGGACGGTCGCGCGGGGGGAGAACTGGGAGAGAGCAACGTCCCGGCCCCGAAAACGAAAGCGCAGCGCGTCGCGCGCGGCGGCTAGTCTAGCCTCAAAGGACATTGTCGCTGTTGACCTCTGCGCTATCATGGCGCTTTTGCGGGCAAAACGGAAGGAGAGTCCGCAAAGGCCACCTTACCCCAGCGCGGGCGCGGCCGGCCGAATGTCGGCGGAAATGCTTACGCGTTCCCAAGAAGCCGCAATGGCTCGAGGGGCGTGCGCCGCTCGACTTCGTTCGCCGGCCGCCGGACGACCGGCATGAGCCGCACGACCGGGCGCCCGTGGCGGGTGAGCACGACCTCGCCTCCCGCCTCCGCCCGCCGCACAAGATCGGTCAGACGCGCTTTGGCTTCGCTGATCGGAACATTCATCGCCTGCGAACTCCTCGCCGCGCCGGCCGCGCCGGAAATCTTGATCTGGACCCCGGTCCGAATCAAGCCCTTCGGCCGCGCCGCCATCGGACGCCGCGCTATCCTCGGAGGTCTGGAGGCGCGGCCTCGCGGGCCAGCGCCTCGAGCGCTTCCTCGACGCCCATCGTCGTTTGCGCGCTGGAGCCGAGGCGGCGCAGGGACACGGTGTTTTCGCTCGCCTCCTTGCGCCCGAGCGCGATGAGGACAGGCGTTTTCGCCAGCGAATGTTCGCGCACCTTATAGTTGATCTTCTCGTTTCTGAGGTCGGTCTCCACCCTCAGGCCCCGCTTCTTCGCCGCGGCGGCGAAGCGGAGAGCGGCGTCGTCGGCGTCGCTGGTGATGGTGCAGACCACGATCTGCGCCGGGGCCAGCCACAACGGCAGATGGCCGGCGTGATGTTCGAGCAGGATGCCGATGAAGCGCTCCATCGAGCCGCAGATGGCGCGATGGATCATCACCGGCGTCGTCTTCTGGCTGTCGCCGGCGATATAGAAGGCGCCGAACCGCTCCGGCAGATTGAAATCGACTTGCGTCGTGCCGCACTGCCAGTCGCGGCCGATCGCGTCGCGCAGCACATATTCGAACTTCGGCCCATAGAAGGCGCCCTCGCCCGGATTGAGCGCGGTGGTCACGACGTTGCCGTGGCGGGTCCGGATTTCGTCGAGGACGCGGGTCATGACCGCCTCCGCGTGATCCCACATCGCGTCGGTTCCGACCCGCTTTTCCGGGCGGGTGGAGAGCTTCACCACGATCCGGTCGAACCCGAAATCGCGATAGACCGAGAGGATCAGTTCGTTGATCTTGTGACACTCCTCGGCGAGCTGCTCCTCGGTGCAGAAGATGTGGGCGTCGTCCTGAGTGAAGGCGCGAACCCGCATGAGACCATGGAGCGCGCCGGACGGCTCGTAGCGGTTGACGGCGCCGAACTCGGCGAGACGCAGCGGCAGCTCGCGATAGGAGCGGAGCCCATGCTTGAAGATCTGCACATGGCCCGGGCAGTTCATGGGTTTCAGCGCATAGACGCGCAAATCCTCGGTCTCGGCCTCCTCGCCAGCCGGGCGGCACATGAACATGCTCTCGCGGTACCAGCCCCAGTGCCCGGAGATTTCCCATAAATGCTTGTCGAGCACCTGGGGCGCGTTGACCTCCTGATAGTCGGCGGCGAGACGGCGGCGCATGTAGGCGACCAGGGTCTGGAACAGGGACCAGCCCTTCGGGTGCCAGAAGATCGAGCCCGGCCCCTCCTCCTGGGTGTGGAAGAGGTCCATCTCGCGGGCGAGCCTGCGATGATCGCGCCGCTCGGCTTCCTCGAGCTGCCTGAGATAGGCGTCCAGCTCTTGCCTGTTCGCGAACGCGGTCCCGTAGATGCGGGAGAGCATCGGCTTGGTCGAATCGCCGCGCCAGTAGGCGCCCGCGACCTTCATCAGCTTGAAGGCGTCGCCGACCTTGCCGGTCGAGGTCATATGCGGCCCGCGGCAGAGGTCGGTCCACTCGCCTTGGCTATAGAGCTTCACCTCCTGATCAGGCGGGATGGCGTCGACCAGTTCGATCTTGAACGCTTCGCCCTTCTTCTCGAACAGGCTCTTCGCCTCCTCGCGCGAGACGACCGTCTTCTTGAACGGCCTGTCGCGGGCGACGATCTCGCGCATCCGCTTTTCGATCGTGGGCAAGTCCTCGGGCGTGAACGGCTGGTTGCGGAAGAAGTCGTAATAGAAGCCGTTCTCGATCACCGGGCCGATGGTGACCTGGGTTCCCGGCCAGAGCGACTGCACGGCTTCAGCGAGAACGTGCGCGGCGTCGTGGCGGATGAGTCCGAGCGCCCGGGGATCGTCGCGACCGATGAACTCGAGCGTCGCGTCGCGGTCGATCGGGTCCGCGAGATCGGCAAGCTCGCCGCTAAGGACCATCGCGACGGTCCGCTTGGCGAGCGAGGGCGAAATGGATTTGGCGATTTCGAGGCCCGAGATTCCGGGCTCATAGGCGCGCTTGGCGCCGTCGGGAAAGGTGACGTGGATCAACAGAGGCTCCTTTTAGCTCACTCGCCGACACCAATCGGCGTAAGCATGGGCGGCCCGTATAAACGCCGCAAACGGTCAGGGCAACGGATCCATGACGATTCCGCCGCCATACCGCGCTAGCCGCCGCGCGGCGGATGAATGTCGTCGACCCACTCGACCGTCTCCGGATTTCGCTCCACGTTCGGCAGGTCGAGGTTGACCACCACCGGCTCCTGGCCGCTGCGCACCAACACGCAGGAGAGCGGCTCATCGTCGCTGGCGTTGATCTCCTGGTGGGGGACGTAAGGCGGCACGTAGATGAAATCGCCGGGACCGGCCTCGGCGACGAACTCGAGCCGGTCGCCCCACCGCATGCGGGCGCGGCCGCTCACCACATAGATCACGCTCTCCACCGGCCCATGATGATGCGCGCCCGTCTTGGCCTTGGGGTGGATGACGACCGTCCCGGCCCACAGTTTCTCGGCCCCCGCGCGGGCGTGGGTGATCGCCGCGGCGCGATTCATGCCGGGCGTCTGGGCGGTGTTGATGTCGAGCTCGTTCGAATGGACCACCCGGACGCCGTCGAGGCGCCAGCGCTCCTTGCCCGTTTCGTTCATTGGCGACCCCTCCGGTCTTCCATGTTATCGGCAACCGGATCGGCCGAACAGGGGGCTCCGTCCGCGGGCGGCTGGCGCCTCCGCGCGCCCGCGGGTATTTTGCGTCGATGACCGACGTTACGTCCGCGACGGCTCCAACGCGGCTCACCGCGCGCGCGCTCATCGTCGGCGAGCGCATCGACACCGCGGGCCTCGAGCGGCCAGACATGATCTCCTCGCTGCCGCTCGCCTTCCGCGTCGGCGAGAAGGGCATGGCCGCGCTGTTCCGCTTCGGGGTCGCGGTAATGGTGGGCTTGAGCCCGCTCGAGGAAGAGGATCTGCTCTCGAAGCTGCGCTCGCGGGTGAGCGGAGCGAGGGCGCTCGGCGACGACGAGACGGCGGTGCTCGAAATCGCCCCCGACAGCGACGAGCAGAAGGCCTCGGGCGGGCCGATCCAGATCAGGAACCTCTCGCCGCCGCGCTTCCTGGTGATCGCCGACGCCCTCGCCAAGACCGTCGCGCTGGCCCGCGACGAGCGTGAGGTCAATGCGGTGTTCGACGTGATCGAGCCGTTCGCCGCGAAGCTCGCCGCGAGCGGCCGTCCCCCGTTCCGCAGGCGGGCGATGTTGCGGCTGATCGGCCAGGCGCTGCTCGCCCAGCATCGCGTCTCGGGCCGGGTCGCGGTCGAGGAAAAGCCCGACGTATTGTGGGATCACCCCGAACTCGAACGCCTCTATGCGCGGCTCGCCGACGAATACGAGCTTGGCGAGCGCGCCGACGTGCTCAAGCGCAAGCTCGAGGTGATCGGCGACACGGCGCAGGCCTTGACCGACATCATCGACGCCGACCGCGCGACCCGGCTCGAAGCCGCGGTCGTTATCTTGATCGTGCTCGAGCTGATGGCGGCCATCGTGCAGATCGCGCTCGCGCTGCATGGGCGGTGAGGGTGGCGAGTTGACCGGACGACTCTCGGAACCGCTGCGGCGCCGAAACATCTTCATCCTCACCGGGGCCGGGATCTCGGCCGAGAGCGGGCTTGGCACGTTTCGCGACAGCAAGGGCGAGGGGATCTGGGCGCGCTTCGACCCGATGAAGCTCGCAACGCCAGAAGCCTTCGCCCGCGATCGCGAGGCGGTGCTCGCATTCTACGACCTACGCCGGCGCAACCTCATTAGCGCCAGGCCGAACGCGGCGCATTTCGCGCTCGCCCGCCTCGAAGCCGGGCTGCTCGCGCGCGGGGGCCGTCTCACTCTCGTCACCCAGAACATCGACGACCTGCACGAGCGGGCAGGCTCCCGGCGCGTGATCCACATGCATGGCGAGCTTTTGAAGGCGCGCTGCGACGCTTGCGAAACCGTTCGCCCGCAGCTCGGCGACCTTGCCGTTTCGCACGCCTGCGGGACTTGCGGGCGAACGGGAGCGTTGCGGCCGCATGTGGTGTGGTTCGGCGAAATGCCGATGCGCATGGACGAGATCGAGCGGGCGCTGCGCGAGGCGGATTTGCTTGTCGCTATCGGCGCCTCTGGCGCGGTCTATCCGGCGGCGGGCTTCGTCGCCGGGGCGCGCGCCCGAGGGATACGCGCCTGCGAGATCAACCTCGAAGCCGCCGACAACGCGGACCTGTTCGACGAGCAGCGCCTGGGCGCGGCGAGCGAGACGGTCCCGGCCTGGGTCGAGGAGATCTTGAGCGAGTGACGGGCGCCTGCGCTTCACGCGGCGCGCAGCGAGTGCGCGGCCTCGGCGATGCGGATCGCCTCGACGCCGATCTGCCGGAATTGCCCGATCGCCGAGGGAATGGCGCCACAGAAGAAGAGGCCGCGCTCCGCTGTCGCCTTCCCGCTGACCAGCGGCGCTCCGCTTTCATTCAGCACGCCCTTCGCGTCGGGCAGGAGCGTACGCAGGTCCGGGCGGAAGCCGGTGGCGAGAATGACCGCGCCGAAGCGCTCGGGCGGCGACTGCCTGAAGACGACGCTGTCGCGCTCAAAACTTGTCACGTCGCCGCGGAGCCTGATCCGTCCGTCGCGGATCGCATCGAGGGTGCCGACGTCGATGAGCGGCACGCGCCCGTCCTCCTCGATCGCCTGCAGCGGCCCCTTGGGAGAGCGCTTCAGGCCGAACTTTTCGATACGCCCGATCGCGAAGCGAAGCAGGGGCGCGTTGATGATGTCGGCGAGGCGTGGCGGCAGCCATTGCTGGGCAATCGGAAAGACAAGGATCGGGACGCCAAACAGTTCGCGTGGGACGACATTGATCGGGCTGCGGACCGCAAGCGCGACGTCGATTCCGGCTTCGGCGAGGTCGAGCGCGATCTCGGCGCCCGAATTGCCGTAACCGATGACCAGCACGCGTTTTTCGGCGAAGGGGGCGGGATTGCGATAAACGCTCGAATGCAGAATCTCCCCGCCGAACGTCTCCATGCCGGGCCATGCCGGCGCATGGGGATAGTCGGCCCATCCGGTCGCGACGACCACGATCGGCGCCGTTTGCGAGTTCTCGCCCGCTTCCGCGCGCCACGCCCGCCCGTCGCGCCGCACCGCGCGCACTGGCGCGTTGAAGACCGGCTTCAGGGCGAACTTCGCCGCATAGGCCTCGAGATAGGCGACAACGTCGGCGCGCGAGGGGTAGCGCCCGCAGGCCTTCGGGATCGGCAGGCCCGGAAGGCCGGAGCGCGCGCGATCGGTATGCAGATGGAGGCGGTCGTAGTGGCGCCGCCAGACCGCGCCGACGGCGCCGGACTTTTCGAGGATCGCGGCGTTGAGGCCCCGAGCCTCGAGCGCCGCGGCCGTCGCGAGCCCGGCGGGACCCGCGCCGATGACGATGGCGTCGCATGAACTGGCCATACGCGCGCCCCCTTCCCGGGCGGCCCGGGCTTTCAGCTCTGGACCAGCGGCCTAGCGCCTTCGTTACTTCGCCGGCGCGGTGCAGGCGTAGCTCGCAGCGTCCGTGCGGGAGCCCTGGCCGGAATATCGGGCGACCGCCGGATGGGGGCACCATGGGCGTTGCGCCACGATTCCCTTGGTCGGGTCGTTGTCGCGATAGAGCGTCGCGATGATCTTCTCGGGCGCCACGCCCTCCTCGACCCAGTGCGCGACCGCGGCGACGACGTCATGCTCGGAGTCATGGGCAGGCGAGGGCAAGCCGAACACGCCGCCGACCGCGCTCGGGCCGAGACCGAGGCCGCAATGCTGCATGCCGGGCGCCATGAACAACCGATAGAACGACTGGATCTTCTCGACCCCGCCCAGTTTGGCGGCGACCTCCTCGTAATTCTCGATCGAGCTCGGCGCGGGAATCGCCGCGTCGCTCCAGCCATGATACTGGATGAGCTTGCCGCCCGCGTCCCGGAAGGCGCTGAGGTCGGGGTTGACCGCGTCGACGGCGTTCCCCGTCTTTTCCTGGGCTTGAGCGAGATCCTCGACAGGGTTTTGGCCGTGGAAATTCCAGTCCGGCTTGTCGAACACCATATCGGCGAAATAGCCGGTCACGAAGCCGTAGATGAGCGTCCCCTCGATGCGTTTGGGGTCAGAGCCGGTGAGCCACAGCGTCCAGGCCACAGGACCGGCCTCGCCGCTTGGCGGGTAGCCGGGAAAGACCGACTTGCCCGAGGCGTCCTGCATGCCCGAATAGATTTTCTTCAACGCCGTGATCTGAGGCGCCGACAGGCATTGATTCGTTTCGCCTGGTTTGCAGATGAGGCTCGAAGGGTCGAAATGACACTGCCCGGGATCATCGAGAATGCCGCTTTCGCCATGGCAGGCCTTGAGGGCCGCGTCGGTCACGACCGAGAGCTGCTCGGGCGAGATCCAGCTGTCCGGCGTCTCGGAAAGGGCCTCATCGGTCCAGACCCCGTTCGCCAGCAGTTTCGTCCAGAAATTCGCCGGCGCCCCGGCGACGATGCCGTCATAATCCTTCGGAAAGCGCTGGGCCTCCATCAGCGCTTCCCGGCCGCCGTCCGAGCAGCCGCTGAAATAGGAATGGGCGGGCGGCTTCGCATAATAGGCTTCGATGATCGCCTTGGACGCCGACGCCGTTTCATGAATCGCCCGCCAGCCGAAGTCGGTGATCTGTTCGGGATGGCCGAGAGCCCAGGCCGAATCCAAGCTTCCGCCTGAATGGCCGGTGTCGGTCGCTGACACCGCGTAGCCTGCTTCCAGCGCCCAATCCATCGGCGCGTAGATCAGAGAACCGGCGAACCCGCCGTTGCCGACGCCCTCATATTTGCCGTTCCAAGCCGCTTCTGGCGGCAGCCACACATCGAACGTGATGTTCGAGTCGGCGGATGCTTTGATCGAGCCCTGGACGCGGCACATCGGAGCGGTGACCGGGACCGGGCCCAGGGGCTCGATTCCAGCAACGCTGGACGGCGGAACGAGGCTGGTGGCCGCGGTAATTGTGACGTCGCCCAATGTCTTGGCGGCGAGGCTTCCGCAATCCGCCGCCTCAGCGCCGCCC
>DATGHB010000509.1:0-2757 GCA_035308265.1 Roseiarcus sp. | reverse complement strand
CGTCGGCTCCGGACGCAGCGAGCTCGCGCAGACCCTGTTCGGCATGACCCCAGCCGAGTCCGGCGAGATCCGGCTCAATGGCAAGGCGGTGCGCATCGATTCGCCCGGGAGCGCACGCGCGAAGGGGATCGCTTACGTCCCGGAAGACCGAGCCGCGCAGGGCCTGGTCCGGGCGATGAGCGTTTTGCACAATTTTTCGCTCGCGGCGCTGGGGTCGCTCTCGCGCGCAGGATTCATCGACCGGGCGGGCGAGCGGCGGATGGCCGAGGAAGGGGTCAGGCGATTGGCGGTCAAGACAAGCTCCGTCGACGAGATCGCGGCCCGGCTCTCCGGCGGCAACCAGCAGAAGATCGTGCTCGGCAAGTGGCTCGCGAACAACCCCAAATTGCTCATCCTCGACGAGCCGACCCGCGGCATCGACGTCGGCGCCAAGGCCGAGATTCACCGCCTGATGAGCCAGCTCGCCGGCGAAGGCGTCGCGATCCTGATGATCTCGAGCGAGCTGCCGGAGGTCTTGGGCATGAGCGACCGGATGCTGGTCATGCGCGAGGGCAGGCTGGTCGCCGAGTTCGATCGCGCCCACGCCACCTCCGAAGCGGTCGGGGCCGCGATGATGGGCGAAGCGCAGGCTTCGGAGAAAGCGGCGTGAGCGCGGCCGCGATCGCAGGCTCGGCCACCGCCCGCGGCGGCGCTCTTCGGCGTCTCGCCGGCCAGGAGACCCTGCTTGCCGCCGCGATCGTCGGCATCGCGATCGTGGTCGGCCTCATCAATCCGCGCTTTCTCGCAACCCGCAATCTTTCCGACATCCTGCTCGGCAACGCCTATATCGCGATCGCGGCCATCGGCATGTCGATGGTGATCGTTGCCGGCCAGATCGATATTTCCGTCGGCGCCCTGATCGGCGTTTTAGCCACAGTCAGCGGCTCGCTCGCGGTCGCCGGCGCGCCGATCCTCGTCGCCTGGGGCGTGCCGCTTATTCTCGGCGTCGCGGTGATGGCGGCGCAGGGGGCGGTCATCGCCTATCTGCGCATTCCCTCGATCGTGGTCACGCTTGGCATGCTGTCGATCCTCAAGGGCGGCCTGATCAGCGTCACTGGGGGCAGATGGATCACCGACCTGCCCCAGAGCTTCCATCTCGCCGACCTCAACCTCCTCGGCGTGCCCATGCCGGTCGTCATCATGGTCGTCGCGACCGTGCTCGCCGCGCTCTGGATGCGCAATTCGCCGAGCGGGCGCGCGATCTACGCGACCGGCGGCAACCCCGAGGCCGCGCGCCTCTGCGGCGTCAATCCGCAACGCACGACGCTCATGGTGTTCGCGCTCCATGGCTTGTTCACCGGCCTTGCCTCGCTCGTCTATGCGACGCAACTGCGCGTGATTCAGTCGACGACCCCGCAGGGTCTCGAGCTCACCATCATCACCGCCTCCGTGGTCGGCGGCGTCAGCATCCTGGGCGGCGTCGGCACGGTGGTCGGCGCGACGCTCGCCGCCATTCTCATCGCCGAGATCACGAGCGCGCTCGTGTTCATCAACGTCTCGCCCTACTGGACCGACGCCCTGCGCGGCGCGCTCATCCTCGCGACCGTCATCGCCGACATCCTGCGCCGTCAGCGCCGCGCCGCGCGGGGATGGAAGCGATGAGCGTGGCCATCGAATCCCGCGCGTTTCGCGCCCCATGGTGGCTCAAGCGCCACGAGACGCTGCTGGCGATCATCCTCATCGTCGCGCTCGCCGGCCTCGGCCTCCTGAACGACCGCTTCCTCACCCTCGACAATCTCCTGAACCAGGGCCGGCTCATGACCGAGATCGGCCTCATTGCGCTCCCGATGACGTTCGTGATCATCACCGGCGGCATCGATCTTTCGGTCGGCGCGATCGTGGGCTTGTGCGCGATCATGCTCGGCTATTCCTGGAAGACCTTCGGCTTTCCGCTGCCGCTGGCGATCGCCTTCTCGCTCTTCGTCGGCGCGCTCGCCGGCTTCGTCAACGGCTTCGTCATCACCCGGGTGAAAGTGCCGCCGCTGATCATGACGATCGCGACGCTCGCCCTCTATCGCGGCCTCGCCGAGGGCGTGAGCCAGGCGCATTCGGTGCGCGGCTATCCGGAATGGTTCTATTTTCTCGGCCAGGGCAGCGTGTTCGGCGTGCCGACGCAGCTTCTTCTTCTCCTCGTCCTCATCGTCATCTTCGGCATCGCGCTCGACCGCACGACCTTTGGCCGCGCGCTTTACGCCATCGGCGCGAACGAGACGGCGGCGCGCTTCTCCGCGCTTCCGGTCGATCGGGTGAAGCTCATCGTCTACACCCTCTCCGGCCTCGCCTCGGGGCTCGCCGCCTGGGTCCTCGTCTCGCGGGTGACCACCACGCGGATGGACATGGGGATCGGCTACGAGCTCGACGTCATTGCCGCGGTCGTCCTCGGCGGCGCCAGCATCTTCGGCGGCTCGGGCACCATATGGGGCACGGTGATCGGGCTCGCGATGATCCAGCTGCTCAAGAACGGCCTGGCGTTGACTGGGGTCAAGGGCGACGCGACAATCGTCGTCATCGGCGTCGCCCTCATTCTTTCGGTGCTCGTGGCGAGTTCGCTCGAGCGCCGCCGCGACTGAGAACGATTGAGAAACCGGCCGCGCTCGTGCGGCCCGTGTGAGGAGGCAAGCGAACATGACATCAAGATACCTCTTGACCACGGCGGCGGCGCTCGCGCTCGCGGCCTGGACGACCCAGGCCAGCGCCGCAGGTAAGTGGGACGGCGCC
>DATGHB010000508.1:0-3111 GCA_035308265.1 Roseiarcus sp. | reverse complement strand
TTCGCCGCCGCGCGCGTTCTGTGGTCGGCATGGCGCTCCAGGGGTTTCGCGTGGCTGCTCGATCTCGGGCGCCTCCTGCTCGCGAGCCCTCGCGACTTCCTGGACGCGCACTTCGAGTCGCCGAAGGTCAAGGCGATGATGGCCGCCTGGGGCATGCACCTCGACTTTCCGCCCGACGTCGCGGGCGGCGCTCTTTTCCCCTATCTCGAGTCGATGGGGAACCAGGCCTTCGGCATGGTCATCGGCGCCGGCGGCGCCGACGTCATCATTCGGGCGATGGCCGGGCTCATCAAGGCGAAGGGCGGCGAGATCAGGCTGAAGTCGCCGGTCGCGAGGATCGAGGCCGGCTCAAGCGGCGTGACCGGGGTCAGTCTTGAAGACGGGACGCGGATCGCCGCCAGGAAGGCGGTGATCGCGAACCTCGATCCCAGAATTGTGTTCGGCCGGCTCATGGACCCCGATCCGAAGCGCAAGGCGTTCGATGACAAGGTCGCCCACATCCGCTCAGGCCCCGGCACGATGATGATCCACCTCGCGCTCTCGTCTCTGCCCGATTGGCTGGCCGGAGACGAACTCAAGCGCTTCGCCTATGTCCACGTCGCGCCCGATCTCGCCATGATGAGCCGCGCCTTCGCCGAGGCTTCGGCGGGCCTGCTTCCGGCGGAGCCGGTCCTGGTGGTCGGCCAGCCGACCGCGATCGACCCGACCCGGGCGCCGCCGGACAAGCATGTGCTGTGGGCTCAGGTTAGGGTTTTGCCGGCGACGATCGCCGGCGATGCGCTCGGCCGCATTTCGGCGGCCTCATGGGACGCGGCCAAGGCGCCGTATGCCGAGCGCGCGCTCGATCTTCTCGAAACCTATGCGCCGGGCTTGCGGGCCAAGATCCTGGCGCTCTCGGTATGGTCCCCGCTCGACCTCGAGCGTGAGAACCCGTGCCTGATCGGCGGCGACAATCTGACCGGGAGCCACCATCTCGATCAGAACTTCTTCTTCCGGCCGGTTGCGGGCTATTCTCGCTACGCGACGCCAGCGCGGCGGCTTTATCTCTGCGGCGCGGCGACCTGGCCGGGCGCGGGGACGGGCGCCGGCTCCGGCTATATGCTGGCGAAAATGCTCGCGGGATAAACGCGCGGAGACGAAGTCAAGATGCGCATTGTCTGTATCGGCGGCGGCCCGGCCGGCCTCTACTTCGGGTTGCTCATGAAGAAGGCATGGGCCCAGCACGCGGTCACCGTGATCGAGCGCAACAAGCCCTATGACACGTTCGGCTGGGGCGTCGTCTTCTCGGACGCGATGATGACCGCCATGCGCGCCGCCGACCCCGAAAGCGCGGCGGAGATCGCCGACGCGTTCAACCACTGGGACGACATCGAGCTCGTCTTCAAGGGTTCGCGGCAGAGGACCACGGGTCACGGCTTCATCGGCATCGGCCGCAAGCAGCTCCTGAACATCCTCCAGCGCCGTTGCGAGGCGCTTGGCGTGGAGCTCGCCTTCGAACGCGAGGTCGATTCGGACCTCGAGTTCCCGGACGCGGACCTCATCGTCGCGTCCGACGGGTTCAATTCGAAGATCCGGCAGCGCTACGCCGATGAGTTCCGGCCCGATGTCATCGTCCGCCCCAACCGCTACATCTGGCTCGGGACCGCCAAGGCGTTCGACGCGTTCACTTTCGACTTCCGCAAGACCGAGCACGGCTGGTTCCAGGCCCACATCTACAAGTTCGATCGCTCAACCTCGACCTTCATTGTCGAAACCACCGAGGAGGCGTTCGAGGCGCATGGACTGGGCAAGCTCGACCAGGACGAGTCGATCGCCTTCTGCGAGAAGCTTTTCGCCGAGACCCTCGACGGCGCGAAGCTCATGACCAACGCCCGCCATTTGCGCGGATCGGCCTGGCTCAATTTCAACCGGCTGATCTGCTCCCGATGGAGCTCATTCAACGGCCGTTCGCACGTCGTGCTGATGGGGGACGCCGCCCATACCGCTCATTTCGCCATCGGCTCGGGCACCAAGCTCGCCTTTGACGACGCGATCGAGCTTGCGCGCCAGTTCGACACACGGGGCCACGCGGCCGAACATATCCCGGGCGCCCTCGCGGCTTATGAGGAGATTCGCCGCGTCGATGTCGCGCGGATCCAGAACGCGGCGCGCAATGCGATGGAATGGTTCGAGGTGGTAGGCCAGCGTTACGCCGACTCACTCGAGCCGCCGCAATTCTTCTATTCGATGCTGACCCGCTCGCAGCGGATCAGCCATGAGAACCTGCGTCTGCGCGACAAGGCCTGGCTGGAAGGTTACGAGCGCTGGTTCGCTCGCAAGACCGGCGTCGCGGTCAACGACAATGAGCGCGCGCCGCCGCCGATGCTCACTCCCTATCGGGTGCGGGGGCTGACGCTCAAGAACCGGATCGTCGTTTCTCCGATGGCGATGTATTCGGCGACCGACGGCCTCATCGACGACTTCCATCTCGCGCACTTAGGCGCGCGCGCGATGGGCGGGGCAGGGCTCGTCTTCGCCGAAATGACCTGCGTCTCGCCGGACGCGCGCATCACGCCGGGCTGTCTCGGCTTATGGAACGACGAGCAGGAGGCGCAGTGGAAACGGCTCGTCGATCTCGTCCACCGCGTGGGCGAGGCGAAGGCCGGAATCCAGCTCGGACACGCGGGGCGCAAGGGCTCGACCAAGGTCGCGTGGGAAGGCATCGACCAGCCGCTCGAGTCCGGCGGATGGGAGCTGATTTCGGCCTCCGCCCTGCCTTATCTGCCGGACGGACCGATCCCACGCGCCATGACGCGGGCCGACATGGACCGGGTGCGCGACGACTTTGTCGCGGCGACGCGGCGCGCGGCGGCGGCTGGGTGCGATTGGCTCGAGCTTCACTGCGCGCACGGCTATCTTCTGTCGAGCTTTCTCTCTCCGCTCTCCAATGTGCGCAATGACGAATACGGAGGAGATCGCGCCGGCCGCGCGCGCTATCCGCTCGAGGTGTTTCGCGCCGTGCGCGCGGCTTGGCCCGCGGACCGCCCGATGTCGGTGCGTCTCTCGTGCCATGACTGGACGCCTGGCGGGAACATTCCGGACGACGCCGCCTTCTTCGCCGAATTGTTCAGC
>DATGHB010000507.1:0-2464 GCA_035308265.1 Roseiarcus sp. | reverse complement strand
GGGTCGGCCGGGCGTGCGACCGCCTCCGGCATACCGAGGCCCCCTTGAGCGAATTGGCGCTCGAATGCGGCTACGCCGATCAGGCGGCGTTCACCCGCCAGTTCCATAAATCCGTCGGCCTGACCCCCGGCGCGTATCGGCTCGCGACTTCGGGTAGGCGCAAACGCGTCGCGGTCTAAACTACGCTACGTCTATGCATGATAGGTCCACGCCAGCCGTCCGCGGAGAAACTCTCGGAGGAACGATTTCCAAGCCAAGGGAGGGAAATCCAACGCACGAGGAAGGAAATCCAAGGCCTTTTTCCGTCCACCGATCGAGACTTTTCAATGGCTTAAGTCATGAATCCGGTAACCGGGGCAAATAGCCGGGCGGAAAGAGAGTGTTAACGAAGGCTTGATTCAAGCGATGCATGTCGGGTGGTGCAAGGGATTCGCTTGAAAGCATGACGGCGACCGAGTTGGTCGGGCTGGTTCGCCGATTGCTTGGCGAAGTGAAGCGGTTGCGGGCGGAGAATGAGAAGGTCAGCGCGGCGTTGGTGGGGCTGCGGGTTGAGAACCAGACGCTGAAGGACGAGATCGCGCGGCTGAAGCGATTGCCGCCGCGTCCGCCGATGAAGCCTTCCGGAATGGAGAGGGCGACGGATCGGCCAGAGGGCGGAGCCGAGCGCGACGAGGATGGGGCGTCGAAGCGGCGGCGCGGCCCCGGGGTCTCCAAGCTTTCGGTTGACCGTACGGAAACGCTTTCGGTCGCCGCTCCGGCGGGCTCGCGCCATAAGGGCTTCGAGGACATCATGGTTCAGGACCTGATGCTGAAGGCCGAAACGACGCGCTATCGGCGCGAGCGGTGGGAGACGCCGGACGGCGAGCGGCTGATTGCGCCGCTGCCGGCGGGGATTGTCGGGGGCTGCGGTCCGCATCTGCATCGTCTGGTGCTGATGCTTCATTTTCAGGGCCAGATGACCTGCGAGAGGATGGTGTCGCTTCTGACCGGCCTTGGTCTTATGATCTCCAAGCGCCAGGTGGTGCGGCTTGTGACCGCCAAGCTCGACAGCTTCCGCAGCGAAGATGAAGCGGTGCTTCGGGCGGGACTTGCCGGCGCGCCCTTCATCACCGTCGACGACACCGGCGCGCGCCATGCCGGCAAGGGCTGTTTCACCACCCACATCGGCTCCGATCGGTTCGCCGCATTCCGCACCGGGTGCGGGAAATCGCGCTTGGCTTTCTTGGGTCGTCTGCTTGGCGGCGGGGCCCGCTATGTGATCAACGCGGCGGCGATCGCCTACATGCGCGGCGCTGATCTGCCGCGCGACGTCATCGCCAAGCTCGCCGGCCATGCTTCGCTGGCGTTCGGCACGCACGAGCAATGGATGGAGCACTTGCGCGCGCTCGGCATCGCCGATCTCAGAGCGACGCCCGACCCGGTGCGGGCGACCAGCGAAGCGGCGCTGTGGGGAGCCATCGAGGCCGAGGGCCTGCTCGGACATGCCGTCATCGTCTCCGACGACGCCGGCCAGTTCCGCCTCGGCGATCACGCGCTCTGCTGGGTCCACGCCGAGCGCCTCGTCCATAAGCTTGTTCCCGCCAACGATAAGCAAAGCAACGCCGTCGAGGTCGCCAGGCGGATGATCTGGTGGTTCTATCGGCGCTTGAAGGAGTACAAGCGCGCCCCGAGCCCGCAACAGGCGAGCCTCCTGCGCGGGCAATTCGATCGCATCTTCAAGCGCCGAACCGGCTATGCGATGCTCGACCGTCTGTTGAAGCGCCTCCTCGGGCGCAAAGACGAACTTCTGCGCGTACTCGAACGGCCGGAAATCCCCCTCAACACCAACGCCTCGGAAAACGATATCCGCCCCTTCGTCACCAAGCGCAAAATCTCCGGCGGAACCGTCAGCGAAAAGGGAAGACAAGCTCGCGACGTCATGCTCGGCCTCGCCAGGACCTGCATCAAACTCAAAATCCCCTTCTTCGACTATCTCGGCGACCGGCTCGCCATTCCAGGACCCCCCGTCCCACACCTCGCAACCCTCCTCACTCCCGCTCCAACCTGACCAACGCCCGGCAATTTGCCCCGGTTACCCAAGCTCGCCGTAAGCTCTTGATCTACTTCATAGGTGAGGGAGCTTTGCCCTTGGGGTGAGGGACTTTCTATTCGTCTTCCGTACGCCTCGCGGCGGCGAGGGACAGGCGCTCCCGGTTTGCGGTTTCGGTGTAGAGAGAGGCCATTTTCCGCCCTCGCCAGCCGAACTTGCTGTCCAGCTCGGCGTCCGTCCAGCCGGCGAGCGCGTCGGACGTGGCCGCGGCCTTGCGGAGCCCGTGCGCGCTCTTGGCCACGCCGGCGGCGTTGACCGAATCGCGGAACCAATTGCCGAAGCTTTCCTTGGTCATCGGCCTGCCGTCTGACGTGGCGATAAACGTGAGCTCCCCACATGGCCCGTTGGCGATGGCCTCGGCGAGCGCAGCCGACA
>DATGHB010000506.1:0-2040 GCA_035308265.1 Roseiarcus sp. | reverse complement strand
CCGTCCATGCGCAGGAAGGCCTTGAGATCGCCCGCTTCGTCGGTGACGGCGATGCACATCTTGAGTTTCATTTCGACCGCCTTCTTCGCCGCCGCGGCGACCGCCTTCTCGGCCAGTTCGGCGTCTATGCTGTGCTTGACGATCGTCATCCGTTTGCCTCCCAATCCTTCGTTGCCGGCGACTTGCGCAGCCGCGCTTTCCGCCGGAGACAGAACGAGCCGGCCCCCGGCGGGCCGGCGGCCAAAGTAAAATGGTCGGCCGCCGCCGGGCCGTCAACTTGGCGACCTGACCGGATAGAGAACGGTCGCCTGCCATCTCGGCCTCCTCAACGTGCGCCTTGCCCCCGCCCCGCAAACCTGCTAAGCGCCCGGCCTTCACGGAAACCCGTGGGAGAACGCCCGGTCGCCAGCCGGGGCTTGCGTTCGCACCACGAACTGCAAACCTGGCGTGAGGCCCTCAGGCGGAAGCCGACGGGCTCGCGCCCGTATGGAGCAGCCTGATGGCTAAGAAAATTACCGGCTACATCAAACTGCAAGTCCCGGCGGGGGCGGCCAACCCGTCGCCGCCGATCGGCCCCGCGCTCGGCCAGCGCGGCCTCAACATCATGGAATTCTGCAAGGCCTTCAACGCGCGCACCGCGCAGATGGAGAAGGGCGCGCCGATTCCGGTCGTCATCACCGCCTACCAGGACCGCTCGTTCACCTTCGAGATGCGCCAGCCGCCGGTGACCTTCTTTTTGAAGAAGGCGGCCAATCTCAAGCTCGGCAAGAAGCCGGCGTCGGGCGCCAAGACCCCGGGCCGCGGCTTCGTCGGCCAAGTGACCAAGGAGCAGGTGCGCGAAATCGCCGAGAAGAAGATCGTCGACCTCAACTGCGACACGATCGAAGCGGCGATGAAGATGATCGAAGGCTCGGCCCGCTCGATGGGCCTTCAGGTGGTGGAGGGCTGACCGATGGCGCATCACGGCAAGCGAGTTCTCAAAAGCCGCGAGGCGGTCGAGCGGACCAGGCTTTACAAGCTCGAGGAGGCGGTCAAGCTCGTCAAATCCGGCGCCACCGCCAAGTTCGACGAGACGGTCGAGCTGTCGCTGAACCTCGGCGTCGATCCCAAGCACGCCGACCAGATGGTGCGCGGCGTCGTCAATCTGCCGAACGGCACCGGCCGCACGCTCAGGGTCGCGGTGTTCGCGCGCGGGGCCAAGGCCGACGAAGCGCGCGAGGCGGGCGCCGACGTCGTGGGCGCGGAGGATCTGGTCGCCCAGGTGCAGGGCGGCGAGATCAACTTCGACCGCTGCATCGCCACTCCCGACATGATGCCGCTGGTCGGCCGCCTCGGCAAGGTGCTCGGTCCCCGCGGGCTGATGCCGAACCCCAAGGTCGGCACGGTGACGATGGACGTGAAGGCGGCGGTCGCGGCGTCGAAGGGCGGCGCGGTCGAATTCCGGGCCGAGAAGGCTGGCATCGTTCAGGGCTCGGTCGGCAAGGCCTCGTTCGGCGACGACAAGCTCGCCGAGAACATCCGCGCCTTCGTCGATGCGGTCAACCGGGCCAAGCCCGCCGGGGCCAAGGGCCACTACCTTCTGCGCGCCGCCGTCTCCTCGACCATGGGGCCGGGCGTCAGGCTCGATCTCGCGACGATCCAGACCGCGGGCGCGGCGGCGGAGTAAGCGCGGCGCCCTTGCCCTCGCGCCCGGCCCCTCTCCCAAAAAAAGAGGGGCGCGCATCGCCTCTGCCGATCGACGACGCGCTGCCTGACCTTAAGGCGGCGCTCGCCGCCCATACGCGCGCCGTGCTGGTCGCCCCGCCCGGCGCCGGCAAGACGACGCGGGCGCCGCTTGCGCTTCTCGACGAGCCTTGGGCGAAGGGCAAGCGCTTCATTTTGCTCGAGCCGCGCCGGCTCGCCGCGCGCGCGGCCGCTGAGCGGATGGCGGCGACGCTCAACGAAAAGGTCGGCGAGACAATCGGCCTGCGCGTCCGTCTGCAAAGCCTCGTTTCGAAGCGCACCCGCATCGAGGTGGTCACCGAGGGCGTGTTCACACGG
>DATGHB010000505.1:0-2158 GCA_035308265.1 Roseiarcus sp. | reverse complement strand
GGCTGGCGCTGATCCTCATTGTCGTCGGCGCGGTCGAAGCCTTCTTCCAGGGCTTGTGGATCATGTTCGCCTCGCGCGACGGCCACCACGAGCGCGACGTCTGGCTGCGCCTGGGCCGCTGGCTGGTCGCCGGCCTCACCTCCAGCTCGCCGCCGACGTTCTGGAAACAGCGATCACCACCAGCTGGGACGAGGTGGCGCGCGCCTCGCGGCGATCGCCGCGATCCGCAGCTTCCTCAATTATTTCCTCGAGCGCGATCTGGGCGAGGTCAGAGAGAGGCAGGCGCCAAGCGACGGCGGACCATGAGGCGCCGCTCAAGAAGCGTCAGGCCTCCAGCGCCTGGTCGAGGTCGCGGATCAGATCCTCGGCGGTCTCGAGGCCGATCGAGAGGCGGATCACGTCGTCGCCCGCGCCGGCCGCGGCGCGCTGCTTGTCGGTGAGCTGCCTGTGCGTGGTCGAGGCCGGGTGCAGGATGAGGCTGCGCGTGTCGCCGATATTGGCGAGATGCGAGAAGAGGCGCACGCTCTCCACCAGTTTCACGCCGGCCTCATAGCCGCCCTTGACGCCGAAGGTGAACACCGCGCCCGCGCCCTTCGGCAGATATTTCTGCGCGAGCCTGAAATAGGGGCTGTCCTTGAGGCTGGCGTACGAGACCCAGGCGACCCTCGGGTGTGCGCCGAGAAATTCCGCGACCTTTCGCGCATTGTCGACATGCCGTTCCATCCTGACATGCAGGGTCTCGATTCCGGTGATGGTGAGGAAGGCGTTCATCGGCGCAAGCGAGGGGCCGAAATCGCGCAACGCCACCGCGCGCGCCTTCATGGTGAAGGCGAAATCGCCGAAATTCTCAAAGAACCTCAGCCCATGGTAGGCCGGCTCCGGGTCGGTCAGCGAGGGAAAGCGCCCCCCTTGCGACCAGTCGAATTTGCCCGACTCGACCACCGCGCCGCCAAGCGCGTTGCCATGCCCGGACAGGAACTTGGTGGTCGAATGGACGACAATGTCGGCGCCGTGCTCGATCGGCCGGCATAGGTAGGGGGTGGCGAGCGTATTGTCGACGATCAGCGGCAGGCCCGCCTCGTGGGCGATTCCCGCCACGCGCTCGATGTCGACCACGACGCCGCCCGGATTGGCGAGGTTCTCGACGAAGATCGCCTTGCATTTCGGCGTGAGCGCGCGGCGGAAGTTCGCGGGCTCAGTCGGATCGACGAAATGACAGGTCCAGCCGAGCTTCTTGAACGAGAGCCCGAACTGGGTGAGCGAGCCGCCATAGAGGTTGCGCGAGGCGACGAACTCGTCGCCCGGCTCCATGAGGGTGAAGAAGGTCAGGAACTGCGCCGCGTGGCCTGAAGCCGCGGCGACCGCGGCGCGACCCCCTTCGAGGCTCGCGATCCGCTCCTCCATGACCGCGACCGTCGGGTTGGTGAGCCTCGAATAGATGTAGCCGAAATTGTGCAAATTGAAGAGCGAGGCGGCGTGGTCGACGTCGTCGAACACATAGGCCGTGGTCTGATAGATCGGGGTCGAGCGCGCGCCGGTGGCGGGATCGGGCGCGGCGCCCGCATGGATCGCGCGGGTCTCGAAGCCATAAGTCAGGTTCTGGGACGGCGCGGATCGGGGCTTGACCCGGCGCTGCAAAGGCGGCGCCGGCGCGCGGTTCTGGATGATGCCGCTGTTGACGCCGCTCCATGACAGTTCGCCTCCGAGCCGCCCGAACTCGATCTTGGGGCAGCGGTTCATGATCACTTCGAGGCCGGCCGCCTCCGCGGTTCTACCCGCCTTGTCGTTGCGGACGCCGAGCTGCATCCATAGGACCTTGGCGCCGATGGCGATCGCATCATCGACGATTCCAGGCGCCGCGTCGGCATTGCGGAACAGGTCGACCATGTCGACCTTGTCGGGGATGTCGCGCAGCGAAGCGTAGGCCTTTTCCCCGAGCAGGGTCTTGCCGGCGATGCCGGGGTTGACCGGAACCACGCGATAGCCTTTGCCCTGCAGATACTTCATCACGAAGTAGCTCGGGCGGTTCCAGTTGGGCGAAGCGCCGACGAGCGCGATGGTCCTCACCCGCTCGAGGATCGAGCGGATCTTGGCGTCGGAATAGGGAATGGGTTCGAGGTCGGCCATGGGCGGGCTCCGCCGTGAAAGGTCTCTTCTG
>DATGHB010000504.1:0-17041 GCA_035308265.1 Roseiarcus sp. | reverse complement strand
CGTGTTCGACTTCAACGTCAGGCGCTGCCGCTATGCCGAGACGTATCGCGCCATGGGGCTCGGCGCGATCGGCGACATTCTCTCCTGCAACCGCGACGGCTCGTTCTGCGAGGGCTACGATCCGCGCATCGAGTTCAGCCGGACCCAGACCATCATGGCCGGCGCGAGCCATTGCGACTTCCGCTACCGTTCGAACCCCAAGCCAGGGACTTGAGGACGCGGAGCGCGCCGCGCGTCAAAACCCTCCTGCTTGGCCTGTTTCCACGCCAGGCGGACGGTCGTCCCAACATGGGGGAGGGACGGGGGATAATGCTTTCCGCCTCATCGCGTTCTGTGCTACTCTTTTCGAATACTGATGCAGGAATTTCGGCCCGAGAGGAGGGGGAAGTGAGGACGGCCGTCGCGGCGACATGGATTTTAGGCGTCGGATTGCTTGCACCGCAAATTGCGCGAGCGGACTCGGTCATCCTGACCTACACGTTCCCTTCCCCGCTCCTCGACTACGCGAGCGCGGATGGAGCTTCGTTCAGCCAATTCAATCCCGCTGCGGGCACGCTGAACTCGATCACTCTGCACACAACGGCGACCGCGACCTGGTCGGGCGGCGCGGACTCGGACCTCAACGAAGCCGAGTACACGATTTCTCTGTCGGGGTTTGCTTTTATTATCGGCGCCGAACGGATCGGCGACGGCAGCGCCGGGGCCGCCTCCAACTTCACCGAAACCAAGCCTGCGGTATTAAGCGGCTTCATGGGCACGGGCACGGTGGACACGAGCGTTTCCGTGCTTAACGACGGCGGCAGCCTCGCGAGCATCAGCTCCGCGTTCGGGACCGAAAGCGTGACCTACAATTACACGCCCGGGACGTCCGGCGTGCCTCCCATCGCATCCTCCCCATCCGTTCCGGAACCCTCTTCGGTGTCCCTTCTCGCCGTTGGCCTGCTTGGTCTCGGCTGGATCTCGCGAAGCCGCCCGCACCGGGCTATCTGAGCAGGAAAGCGGACGCCGGTTTCCGGATCAAACAGTCCTGCTGAAGCAAGCTCGGAGGAAGCGATGCGCTCATGGTTGTCTCTGATCGCATTCCTGCCGGCGCTCGCCGCCGCCTCGCCCGCGCGAGCGATCGAACGGTTGATCGACATCGCCAACGACCGCTGGATCGAAGTCACCGGCGAGGGCGCCGTCAGCGCCGCGCCCGATTTCGCCCTGGTGACCCTCGGGGTCACAACCACGGGGAAGAGCGTGGGCGAGGCGATGGCCGCCAACGCCAAAGCGGCCAACGCGCTCGTTTCGGTCATCAAGAATGAGGGCGTCGCGCCCGTCGACATCCAGACCTCCAACATCGCCATTTCGCCGATGTTCTCGCAACTCCCCCGCGACGAGCAGGGCCCGCCGACGATCACCGGCTACAGCGTCAGCAATCATCTGACCGTCACCGTCCGCGACCTTCCGCGCCTCGGCCCGCTCCTCGACAAGGCCGTGGCCGCCGGCGCGAACTCGGCCTACGGCGTCAGCTTTGGCCACAACGACCTGAGCGCGCTCCTCGACAGGGCGCGCCCGCTCGCGCTCGCCGACGCGAGGCGCAAGGCGGAGATCTACGCCAAAGCGGGAGGCGCCAACCTCGGTCGGCTCATGACCATGACCGAGGAAGCCGGTCCTCGCGCGCCGGTCGCCTTCGTTTCGCGCGCTTACGCCCAAGCCGCGGCGGCGCCGACGCCGATCGAGGCAGGCGAAGACAAGCTGACCGTGACCGTCACCGCGCGCTTCGAACTGACCCCGTGAGCGCCCAACGCGAATCCCGATGCCGGCTTTCGCGTCAGACCGCCTTGTTCTGCCGGCGCAACCGGGTGGCGAGAACGCGCATGACCTTGAGCGCGAAAAATGGCGTGTTCCTGACCAGGAACAGAAACTGCGTTTCCTTCATCGGCGCGACCGTCACGTCGCTCAAGGCCACGACAGTCGCGCTGCGCGGACTGTCGTCGATCAGCGCCATTTCGCCGAAAATCCCATCCGCGCCGACCGTCTCATAACGGCGGTCGCCGCTCCTGATCTCCACCTGTCCGCGCACGACGATGAAGAACTCGTCGCCCTGATCGCCCTCCTTGAAGATCGTCTTGCCCTTGGCGAAATTCCGCGTCGAGACTCCCGGCCCGAGGAGATGATGGAAACCGCCTTCGCCATCCGCCATTTCGCATCCTTGCGTGTCGCGCCAACGCGTTTGTCTCCCCAGGCCCGACACGACGATAAGCCCATCGCCCAAAGCTGACAAATTTCGGCGTAAGGGCCCTAAGCGCCGGCGCGGCAGGCGCTCGCCCGGAGAGTTAAGCGTTCCGGGCTCGATTAGCGCGCCGGCGCGGTCGTCTCGCCGGTGATGATCGCCTCGACCTCAACGATCGTCGTGCGTTTCGGATCGATGTCGTCGGCGACGATCCTGCCCCGGCGCATGACCGCGATCCGGTCGACGACCTGGAACACATGGTGGATGTTGTGCGCGATCAGGATGCAGGAATGGCCGGAATCGCGGGCGTTGCGCACGAAGCGCAGCACGCCTTGCGTCTCCGCGACGCCCAGATTGTTGGTGGGCTCGTCGAGGATGATGAGGTCGCTGTCGAAATACATCGCGCGGGCGATGGCGACCGCCTGCCGCTCGCCGCCGGACAGGGACGAGATCGGCGTCGAGGCAGGGATCGCCTTGCCGATCCCCACCTTCCGCAACAAATCGCCGGCCACATCCTCCATCAGGCCCGCGTCCATGCGGTTCAGGAATCGCGGACCCTTCAGCGGTTCGCGCCCGAGGAACAGGTTGCGCGCGATCGAGAGCTGGGTGACGAGCGCCGAATCCTGGTAGATGGTCTCGATGCCGAGCGCGATCGCATCCGTCGTCGAGCGGATGTCGACGCGTTGGCCTCTAACGATGATGTCGCCGGTGGTCGCCCGCACCGCGCCCGAGAGCACCTTGATCAGGGTCGACTTGCCGGCGCCATTGTCGCCGAGAAGCCCGACGATCTCCTGGCGCCCGACGCTGAAATTGACGCCGTCGAGCGCCTGCACCCGCCCGTAGAACTTGCTGATGCGCTCCATGCGAATCAGATCGTCGCCCATTTCCTCAGGTTCCCGACTGATGCCGGCGCTCGAGCCAGGAGTGCAGCGCCATCATGCCGAGAATGATGGCGCCGATGAAAATGTTGTAGGCGAGGCCGGGCACGCCGATCAGCACGATGCCGTTGCGCATTACCCTTAAGATGAGGATGCCAATCACGGTTCCGACGATCGTGCCTCGGCCGCCGGTCAGCGCCGTGCCGCCGATGACCACCATCGCGATCACCTCGAGCTCGTAGCCGGTTCCGCTGTTCGGGTTGGCGGCAGAGGTGCGGATCGAGCTGATGATCCCGGCGAACGAGGACATCACCGCGGTCAGGATGAACAGGGAGACCTTCACCCGATCGATGTTGACGCCGCGCGCCCGCGCCGCGCCGGCGTTGCCGCCCGTCGCCTGAATCCAGTTACCGAATTTCGAGTGGGTCAGCACATAGCCGCACAGGATCGCGGCGGCGATGAACCAGAAGGTCGAGGCATAGACCCGGAACGGTCCGATATAGAAATCGCCGACCAAGACCCTGGCGAGCCATTGTTCGCCGGCGCTCCAGGTTCGCTGCGGAAATCCGTCGGTGACGAAAAGCGCGGTCCCCCGAACGACGAGCAGCATCCCCAGGGTGACGAGGAAGGAGGGTATCTTGAGCCGCGTGACGAAGAGCCCATTGACGAGGCCGATGAGCGCCGCGAGCAGGAGACTGATCACGAATCCGACGCCGAGCGAAGTCAGCCCGCCGTTGTAGAGCGTCCACATCACCACCGGCGCGAATCCGAACAGCGAACCAACGGACAGGTCGAATTCCCCCGCGGTCATGAGCAGCGTCATCGCAAGCGCGATCAGCCCGAGTTCGACGGTGAAGGTCAGCGTGTTCGAAATGTTGAGGACGGAGAGAAAATCGGGATTGATCGCGTCGAAGACCACAAGTTCCAGAACGAGCAGAACGAACGGGCCGAACTCCGGCGCCGAAACGAGGCGCCGGAGGAGCGGGTCTTTCCGGACGCGGGGGCGGCCCCCGGGCGAGGCGGCAAGCTGTGCGCCCGCGGCGTCGCCGACGGTCAAGCGGGCGCCCTCGTTCCTGGCTGCGCGCGGCCGCGCACCCCGGGAAGCGGAGGAATCCGCCTCCCGAAAACCGAGGCCAGTCTGAACGCCGTAAGGCGATGCCTCACTTGCACGCCATAATCTTGTTGTAGACGGCGGCGTTGTCCTTGCCGTAAAGCGTCCCGACGATCACGTTGAAGCCGGGCGGAACGCCTCCGGCGGCCATCGCGGCGAGCGAGAGCGCCATGTAGCTGGTCGCCTGCGGATCCTGCCACTGGGCCGCGTTGACGTAGTCCGAAAGCACTTCGCCGGTGGTGTCGCAGGAATTTCCCCAACCGACGACCGGAATTTCGCCGGCTTTGACGCCGACCTGATCGAACACCCGCTTGATCGAGCCGGTCACCATATCCCCGAGGCCGATGATCGCCTTGATCTTCTTGCGGTTGGCGGTGAGGTAGTCGCTCATCCGGGAGATGACGGTGGCCTGATCGAGCGTTGCGTCGGTCACTTCCCAGGTGATGTTCAGCGGCTTGAACACGGTCGCGATCGCCTGCTCCTCGACGACGCCGTAGCTCGCGCCGGGAACCTCGACCGGCATCCAGACAAAATCGCCGGACTTCACCAGCTTGTGGTCGACAAGATACTGCGCCCAGCCCTTGCCGACCACCGAGAGATCGCCGCCAACATAGGCGTTGAAATTCACCTTCGGGTCAGGCGTATTGAAGTTGATGACCGGGATGCCGGCGGCGCGCGCCTCCTTGACGACATCGACCAGGCTGCCGGGATCGGGGCTGGTCGTTACGATGGCGTCGGCCTTGGCGGCTATGGCGGCGCGGATCGCTTCCTGTTGCGAGGGGACGTCGCCGTTGTGGAACGACGTCTTGACCGTCTGCCCGGTGTCCTTCGCCCACATGTTCGCGCCAGCGAGAAAATAGGTCCAGACCGGGTCGGCGGGGCTCCCGTGCGAGATCCAGTAGAAGGTCTTTGCTTGAACCGCCAACGGCAGCGACAGCGCAAACAGCGCCGCCGCCATGAACCTCGCGACCATTTTGACCATGAGCGTCCTCCCTCGTTCAAAACCGGCCCGGAATTCCGTTCGGTCTTGAGCAAGTTCAAGCCTCGCATGGCGGCGGGATCGAAACAAGTCGCCCCCTTGGCCGGCGCCCGGATCAAATCTCGAATTCGACGCCGATCTCCATGATCTGAGCGGCGGGAATCTTGAAATATGCGCCGGGCCGCTGGGCGTTGTGGTGCATGAACGCGAACAGCGCCTCGCGCCATCGGGTGAGGCCAGGGCGCCGGCCCGCTGCGATGATCGTCTCGTGGCCGGTGTAATACACCGCCTGGCCAAGGTCGACATTCGCGATCTGGCCGCGCGCGGCGGCGAGCGCCAGCGCCTCCGGAACGTTGGGCTGCTCCATGAAGCCATAGCGGACTTCCGCGCGTTCGAAGCCTTCCGCGATCGGGGTGACCGCCACTCGATCCTGGTCCGTCACATAGGGCGTTTCGGTCGTGGTCACCGCCACCAACAGGACATGCTCGTGCAGCACGCGGTTGCACTTGACGTTGTGCGAAAGCGCGAGCGGCACGCCCTTGGCCATTCGGCCGAGCACGATCGCGCCGCCCGGCAGCCGATAAGGCGGATCGCGCTTGATGTGGTCGAGGAAATCCTGCACCCGCTCGCGCAGTTCGACGCGGTAGGCGTCCATCATCTCCCCGCCCTTGCGCCAGGTCAGCATGAGGAAGGCGATTGCGAAGGCGATGAGCAGGGGAAACCAGCCGCCATCGAGGATCTTGGTCGAGGTCGAGGCGAGGAACAGGAGGTCGATCGCGAGCAGGCCGCCGTTGACGGCATAGACGATCAGCGGATTGTGCTTCCAATGCAGGGCGACGAAGGTCGCCATCAGCGTGGTGATGACCATGAGCAACGAGACCGCAATGCCGTAGGCGCCGGCGAGCGCATCCGACGAGCCGAAGGCGAGAACCGCGGTCAGCGTGCCAGCGGCGAGCGCCCAGTTGACGAACGGGACATAAATCTGGCCGATCTCCCGGCCTTCCGTGTGAACGACGTTCATGCGCGGCAGAAACCCGAGATTGATGGCCTGTTGCGTCAGCGAGTAAGCGCCGGAGATGATCGATTGCGAGGCGATCACAGTCGCGACCGTGGCCAGCGCGACCAGGGGATAGTGCGCCCACTGCGGCGCGAGCTCGAAGAACGAATTCTCGAGGTCGCGGGGCCGGGTCAACAGGAGGCCGCCCTGGCCGAAATAATTGAGGACCAGCGCCGGCAGCGCCACGCCGAACCAGGCGACGCGGATCGGCAGCGGGCCGAAATGCCCCATGTCGGCGTAGAACGCCTCGCCCCCGGTAACCGCCAGAAACGCCCCGCCGATCACGACCAGAGCAAGCGGCCCGGCATGCCAGAGATAGGTGATCGCCGCCAACGGACTGAGCGCGGCGAGCACCGACGGCGCGTTAACGATACCGATGACGCCAAGGACGCCGGAGACAATGAACCACAGCAGCATGACCGGCCCGAACAGGCCGCCGATGAACGAAGTGCCGTTGCGCTGAATGAGGAAAAGGCCGACGAGGATGACGACCGTCAAGGGCACGACCGCGTGCTGCAATTGCGGGGCGTAGATCTTGAGCCCCTCGATTGCGCTCAGGACGGAAATCGCAGGCGTGATCGTGCCGTCGCCATAAAGCAGGGTCGCCCCGACAAGACCGACGACGACCATCGCCGCCCTCCAGCGGCTTTGCTTGGCGCGCCGCGGACTCACCAGCGCCAGCAGCGCCAGGATTCCGCCCTCGCCGTGATTGTCGGCGCGCATGATGAGGATCGCGTATTTGAACGAGATGACGACGATGAGCGACCAGAAGATCAGCGAGACGATGCCGAGCACCGCTTCCGGCGCGACCTGCCCCGAGGGGCTCGCGGATCGGGCGGCGACGTTCAGCGTATAGAGCGGGCTGGTGCCGATATCGCCGAACACCACGCCCATGCAGGCGAGCGCCGCCGGGCCCAATGGGCGGGCGCCCCTCCCCCGAGCCGCCCCCGCCGGCGTGGCGTCGGTGTTCGCCGTTGCTGTCATGGAGCGGCCTTGTGCGACCGATCTTGGGTATTGGAGACCGTAGCGCGGGGGCCGCCGCGGGTAAACGGGCCGGCCCGCCCGGGCGCCTCACGCCCCGCTCGCAGATGGGGTTGGGCGCGCGAGCGGCGCCCTGAGCAGCCGGGCTCCTACTGCAAACTATAGCGAATGCCGACCAGGAGCTGTTGCGACCAGTTGTTTTCCTTGACCCTCATGCCTGTTTGCGGACTGATGAGGGTGTTGATCGCGCCGCTGTTCAAATAGCGATAGCCGACGTCGAGCGTCGTGCTCGGATTGAGCTGAAATCCGAGCCCGGCGGAAAGCGCCCAGGCGAAGGTGTAGGTCGTCGAACTGAACGACCGGTTCCAGTTTTGCTGCGCAAACGCGATGTTGGGCTGCGGAGCGATCGCATTGCCGTAAGGATCGAGCCAGATCTGCGGATAGGCGCCGGTCGGCGTGAGGTCGGCGGCGTAGGGCTGGCCATTGGCGGTCTCGTTGAAGGCGAGGCTTCCCGACATGGTGTTGATGTTGAAGCCGAGACCGCCGCCGACATAGGGCGTGAAGCCGTAGTAGGTTCCGAGATCGACATAGGCGTTGCCGAGGAACGTGTTGTTGTGCTGCTTGAGGCTGGTCTGGCCGATGCAGGTGTTGGAGGTGTTGTAGAGATAACCGAGGAGCGGGTTGGGCGGAACCTGGCTGGTCAGCCCATACAGCGAATAAGGGCACACGACCGTCGACTGGCTCGATCCGCCGGCGCCGGTGCGGTAGTCCCAGGTCGCGTCGAAGCGCAGATAGTTGTTGAAGCGGTAGCCCGCGCCGACCGCGCCGGTGAAGTCGGTCGAGTGCATGGTCTGTCCGGAATAGACCGGGAGCGTCGAGCCGGCGAATCCTGGAGGCGGCACGGAAAGGCTGGGCAGCGTGAGCGACGGCCCGTCGTCGAAGCTCACGCCGAGATCGCCGCGCACGTACCAGTTGGAGCCGGCCTCGTAGGTGAGCGGCCCTGCGTTCGCCGGCATGCTGACCGGCGGGGACGTCCCGAAGAGATCCGCCGCCACGGCCGGCGCCGCCGCCACCATCGCCCCGGCGCACGCGAGAGAGAATAGGACCTTCATTGGCTGCCCCCGAATCGCCGCGTCGCCGCAAGATACGACGACGCTTCAGGGGAGTCTGGCGGCCAATACTTAAATCTTATTTAACCGCAACGAACTGTTACCCATATTATACTGATGATCGCAACTAACGTACAGTCAATATCGCCCTGCCGTTGAGGAAAGACTGCGGGGTCAAAGTCTTGCCCCAAGTCTTGCTGCCGCCGCTTGCGTGGGGCTTGAGCGCCCGGCGGCCCGACGCGTCAGGAGCGGGCGAGCACGAGGCCCACGCAAGCGAGCGCGACGCCCAGAAGTTGGGTCAAGCCCAATGGCTTTGCTTCGGTTCCCAAAAGGCCAAAGCTGTCGATGAGCGCCGACGCGACGGCGATGACCAGGAAATAGAGGAGGAAGGTCTGGCTCGGGCCGAGCCTGGGCGCGACAAAGGCGAGGCCGGTGACGATGAACGCCCCCATCATGCCGCCGAGGATGGCCTTCCATCCATGAGCCATGACGAGGCCGGTGTCGGGGAGCGGCAGCTGGAAGATCACGAACGCCGCCACCATCAGCGTGACCATGGAAGCGACGGTGGACATCGCGCCGACCCAGACCACGTCGATGCCCGATTTGACCGCCGAGCCGTTGGTCATCGCCTGCAGGACCTGGATCAGCCCGCACGCCATCGCAACAATCCAAAAGGTCATTTTCAAGCTCTTTAACTCCCCAGGCTCTCTAACGTCCGCATGTCAAAGCTCGGACGGAAACGTCAGCGTCCCATCGATGAAGCGCGTCTTGCCGAGGAACGCCGACAGGCGATTTGAAAAAGCCTTTCTCACCGCCGTGAGCGGCGGGCGGGTCCGCCGCCATGGCGGCCTTAACGGCGCGCGGGCGAGGTCCGGCCAGGGCGATGCCGCGAACCAGTCGCGGTAGTCTTCGGCGAACCGCGCCTCGCCTCTCCATGCGCCGAGCTCCCACGGCTTCGGCGCATTGACGAAATGGAGCACGATCGGCGCGAGACGGCGCTCCAGATCGAGGAGGAAAAAGTCGCCCATGAAATTGAAGCGCGGCGAAAGCGGCGCGAAATTGCCTCGAAGGGTGGCGTTGAGGGCGTCTTGTTCCATGAACGCGAACCGTTCCGGGCGCTCGCTGAGCGCCGCCGTCACGCGCTCCGTCACCTTCTCGGCCCGCCACGCGGGGCGGTCGATCGCCATCAGGCCCGCATTGAAGTAGGGCGTGTCGAGATCGAGCCCGAGCGAGCGGCGCGCGCGCTGGAACCGCCGCGCCAGCGCATCGCCCTTGAAGTCCATGAGAAAGATCATGTCATAAGCCGCGGCGAGCGGCTTGCCGCCAAGGTCGAGGCTTTCGAGCCGCCTCAGGCCAGGGCGGACGATCAGCATGTCCGAATCGATGCTCACAATCCTCTCGAAATGCCCCGGCAGGATCTGGTCGAGAAACAGGCGGCGGAAAACAGCGCGTGAAAAGCGGCCGCGTTCCGCAAGCTTGGCGTCGAAGCGGTGAAAATCCAGGGTCATGAGGGTGATGCGCTCGCGCAAAGGCGCCGGCAGCCGGTCGAAACCCGGCGCGACGTCGCCTCCTTCGCAGATGAGGAAGATCTCGTGGCTCTCGCCCGGTTCGGACTCGATGAGGGAGGCGATCGCGCGGACAGCCGGCGCAAAGAATGTCCGGTCCGGCGTGAAGCAATAGGCGGTTCGCATCGTCTCGTTCGTCGGCGCCTGCCGCGCGCTACGCGGCGCAGTCGCGGCACAGGCCAACGAGTTCGACCATTTGCCGATGCGGCGCAAAGCCGGCGCGCCTGGCCGCTTCCTGCAACAGACGGTCGAGCTTGACGTCTTCGATCTCGTCGCTCCGTCCGCACTTTTCGCACAAGAGCAGCGCGCCATGATGGGCGTGGCCGAGGTGCTCGCAGGGCGCATAGGCGTTGCGGCTCTCGATCTTGTAGACGAATCCGTGATCGAGGAAAAACTCGAGCGCGCGGTAGACGGTCGGCGGCGCGACCGCTTTGCCCTCGAGCCGCGAAAGCTGGTCGATGATCGCATAGGCGCCAAGAGGGCCGGAACTTTCCGCCAGGATGGTCAGGACTTGCCGGCGCAGCGGGGTTAGATGCAAGCCTTCGCCGGCGCAGGCGCTCTCGACCTGCGCTCGCCATCGCGCCGGGTTCGGCTTGGCGCGCGCATTCTTCATCGGCGGGGTCGTCTTGCTCATTGCGTTTCGCTCATATCGCCAAGCCCCGCAACGATATAAGATTTCAATTCGGACTTGCCTATCGATAGGATATAACATAACAGTTGGTCCGCCTGCGCTGAAATTTCGCGCTTCAGTCGACGGGAGGCCCGTTTCCCATGATGAACAAGCTCCATCTCCTCGCGGCGATCGTCGTCTGCGGGCTCGCCGCCCCCGCTCTCGCCGATCCGGTAAAAGTGGTCGCGGCGGAAAACTTCTACGGCGACATGGCCAGCCAAATCGGCGGCGCGAATGTCGCGGTCACCAGCATTCTCTCCAACCCGGACGACGATCCGCATCTGTTCGAGGCAAGCGCGGCGACGGCCAGGGCGCTGAGCGACGCCAGGATCGTCATCGTCAATGGCGTCGATTACGACCCGTGGATGGAGAAGCTCATCGGCGCCCACAAAAGCCCCGGCCGCAAGGAAATCCTGGTCAGCGCGCTCATCGGCCGCAAGGCGGGCGACAATCCGCATCTGTGGTACGATCCGGCGGCTATGAAAGCCGCCGCCAGGGCCCTCGCCGCCGATCTTGCCGCCGTCGACCCGGCCCACAAAGCGGCTTACGAGCAGGGCGAGACGAAATTCCTCGATTCGCTGAAGCCCCTCGACCAGAAGATCGCCACGATGCGCAAGGCCTACGCCGGGCAGCCGGTCGCCGCTTCGGAGCCGGTGTTCGGCTATCAGGCGGCGCTCATCGGGCTCAAGGTCCGCGACGAGAAATATGCGCTCGCGATCATGAACAACGCGGAGCCGACGCCTTCGGAAGTGGCGACGTTCGAGAACGACCTCAAGGGCAAAAAGGTCAAGGCGATGCTCTATAACGCCCAGGCGAGCGAGCCCGCGGTCGCCAAGCTGGTCCAACTCGCCAAGGACAACGGGATTCCGGTCATCGGAGTCTCGGAGACCGAGCCGCCCCACTCGTCCTATCAGGACTGGATGATGGGGCAACTGAACGCGCTCGATCAGGCGCTCGCCGGCGGGGCGTAGTTGAGCGCGCTTTCCTTCGACAATGTGACGGTCAGGCTCGGCGGCCGCGACGTTCTGAAGGCCGCCAGCTTCGATGTCGAGCACGGCGAGTTCGTCGGCATGCTGGGCGCGAACGGCGCCGGCAAGACGACGCTGATGCGCGCCGCGCTCGGCCTCGCGCCTGTCGCCTCAGGCGAGATCCGCGCGCTCGGCCGCAGAGCGACTCGGGGAAATTCGCAGATCGGCTACATGCCGCAGAACCGCGGGGCGATCGCGGGCCTGAGATTGAGGGGCTGGGACGTGGTCGCCTCGGCCGCTATCGGCGCGCGCTTCGGCTTCGCCCGGCTCGACCGAGCAATGAGGCGCGAGATCGACTGGGCGCTCGACGAGGTCGGCGCGCTCGATCTCGCTCAGCGCGGAATCGGCGAATTGTCGGGCGGCGAACGCCAGCGCGTTCTGCTCAGCCAGGCCCTGATCGGCAAGCCCCGCCTGATCATGCTCGACGAGCCCCTGATCTCGCTCGATCCGGCCCATCAGAGAAATGTGGTCGAAATCGCCAGGCGCATCTGCGACGACCTCAAGGTCGCGATCCTGTTCAGCGCCCATGAACTCAATCCGCTGGTCAACGCCATCGATCGCGTCCTCTATCTCGGCGGGGGCGAGGCGGTGATCGGGGCGGTCGACGAGGTGGTGAACGCGCCGGTGCTGTCGCGCCTCTATGGCGCGCCGATCGAGGTCGTGCACATTGGCGACCGGTATTACGTCATGGCGGGCGACGTCGACGTCGAGCATGACGCCCATCGCCACGATCATCACGCCCACGACGCCCATGCTTGAATATGATTTCATGCGGACGGCCTTCATGGCCTCAGGGATCGCGGCCCTGCTCGCCGGAACGGTCGGCTTCTTTCTGGTCATGCGCGGGCAGACCTTCGCCGGCCATGCGCTGTCCCATGTGGGCTTCACCGGCGCGACGGGAGCGATCCTGTTCGGCCTCGCGCCGCTCGCGGGCCTCGTCGGCTTCACTTTTGTCGCCGGGATCGGGATGGGTCTGTTCGGGGAGAAACTCGCCGAGCGGGATGTCGCGATCGGCATGATGCTATCGCTGGCGCTGGGTCTGGGGCTTCTGTTCCTGCATTTCTACACCGCCGCGGCGACCCAGGCGGCGGCGCTCCTGTTCGGCAATGTGCTCGGCGTCGATCAAGCCGCGCTTCTGACGCTGGCCGTGCTTGCCGTCGCGAGCTTCGTCGCGCTCGGGATCATCATCCGTCCGCTCATCTTCGCCTCGCTCGAGAGCGAGCTTGCGGAAGCGCGCGGCGTGCCGGTCCGCTTCGTCTCAACGGCGTTTCTGGCGATCGTCGCGATTGCGGTCGCCGAATGCGCGCAGATCGTCGGCGTGCTGCTGGTGTTTACCCTAATGGTCGGACCCGCCGCGGCGGCGCAGAATCTCTCGCGCGGGCTCATGGCCGGCGTGGCCCTGGCGGCCGCTCTCGCGCTTGCGGAGGCGTGGGGCGGCCTGACGCTCGCCTATTACAGCGACTGGCCGACCTCGTTCTGGATCACGGCGCTCTCAGGCCTCGTCTATCTCGCGAGCCTCGGCGTCCGTTTCCGGGCGCGGTAAGCTCCGGCGAGTCTCGTCCGGTCCCCGTCACCTCTTAGGCCGTGGGGAATCGAACGGGAAATCCCAGCCATACTCGACCGGCCCCGGCTTCGGGGCCTGCCGGGTCTCGCCGCCGGACTTGGCGTCGACGCCTTCCGCCCTACCCGCGGCGCCGGTTCCCGCAGCCGACGTCTCGTTGTCGCTGTGACGGACGACCCCAGCCGCCCGCTCCCCGCCATTCGAAGCCATGACAAACTCCATACTCAATCGAGTCGGAATTGTACTACCCGATCCGTGCTTTGTCCGCCGTGATCCGGATCACATTTCGCGTCCGGGGCGTCTCTTTGCGTGACCGGGCAGCCGGGCGCGTCCGGCTGCCGGCATCGAAGCATCATGGCCGGCCATGGCGTGTATGGCGCAGGCGATCGTTCACTTTTATCGCCATTTCTGTTAGTATGGTGAACAGCCCGTCAATATACGCCAGGTTGTCGCTGACCCCGGTTGCACATGATCACCATCGCCATTTGGGTTATCGTCGTTTTACTCGGCGCAATCGTCTATATCGTATGGCATGGACTTCAGATCACTCGCGCTCAACACCAGAGCAACATGGCCGCGCTGGCCAGTCTTGGGGACACCCATCGGCTCGGTTACGACGCGCTGACGCTTACGGTTCAGCGCCTCGAGCAGCGGGTCAATCAGTTGGAGGAGCGGCGCTGAATTAGACGGCGGTCAGCCGCCCCGCCCGAAGGTCGGCGAACGCTTCGAGAATTTCTTCCTGCGTGTTCATGACGAATGGCCCGCCGATCGCGACCGGCTCGTCGATGATCGGGCTCGCGAACACCAGAACGCGAGCGGGAGCGGCGCCCGCCGCGAGCGGCAGCGCGTCGAAACCGTCCCCGCCGGGCGAGACCGCGGCCCAGGCGACGTCGCCGGCGTCCGATGCCCGCTTCTCCGCGCCGAGCGCGGCTTGCCCATCCAAAATGAGCGCGAAGACGCGCTGGCCCATCGGAACGGGCGCCTCGAACCCCGCGCCGGGCTCGAGCTTCAAATCGATCAGCGTCATCGGCCAGACCGTGGCGAAGGGCGCCGCAAGGTCGCCGAGCTTGCCGGCGTAGAGGCGAGCTTCGAGGCCCGGCTCGCGCAAAGCCGGCGCATCCGCCGCGACAACATTCTGATATCGCGCCCTGACGCGCTTGAGGCGGGCGGGAAGATTGAGCCAGAGCTGGAGCGTATGGACCCCCTCAGGCCCGGGCATTTCGCTATGCATGACCCCGCCGCCCGCGGTCATGAACTGCACGTCGCCCGCGCCGAGGCGGCCCGCGCCGCCAGTGTGATCGGCGTGCACGAGCTCGCCGGAGACGACAAAGGTCACCGTCTCGATGCCCCGGTGCGGGTGGGTCGGGAAGCCGGCAGGCGGCGCGAACCAGTCCTCGGCCATCACCAGGAACGGGCTGTGCTCAGGGATATGCGCGGCGGGAATCACCAGCCGGGCGCGATGGCCTGCTCCGCGCGCCTCGGGCGCGCCCGCGCTCTCAAGGGACTGGACCGAAAGTCGCATGAGCGAAGCTCTTAGCTTGGATTGCGCGCGGATGGAACCGAAGCGCATGCTTGATGACTCCACCGCGTTGGCGAAAGATGAACCGGCATGCCCAGCCTTCGCCAGATCAGGCTCTCAACCGGCCTCGTCCTTTACCTCTATGTGACGCTGCATTTCGCCAATCACGCGCTCGGCAACATCTCGGTTGGCGCGATGGAGAGCGGTCTCGTCCTCCAGAAGGCGATCTGGCAGTCGCGCCCGGGCGCATTGGTCCTCTATGTCTCGCTTCTCACCCATATGAGCCTCGGATTCTGGGCGCTTTATGAGCGGCGCCGGTTCCGCTGGACGCGGCTCGAGGCGACCCAGCTCGTCCTTGGGCTCTCCATTCCGTTCCTCCTGGCCGATCACGTGTTCGGCACCCGCGTCGCGCTCAGCGAATTCGGGCTCGAGAAGGGCTATGCGCAGGAACTCGCCAAGTTCTGGGTCGCCTCGCCTTTTTCCGGCGCGCTGCAAGCGATCCTTCTCTTGATCGTGTGGGTTCACGGCTCGATCGGATTCCATTTCTGGCTGAAACTGAAGCCATTTTATCCGCGCGTGAGGGCGCTCCTGTTCGCGGCCGCGGTGCTCCTGCCGACGCTGGCGCTGCTTGGCTATTACCAGGGCGGCGAGCGGACGCTCCTCGCCGCCCAGGACCCCGCCTGGCGGGCGCGCAATCTCGCGCCCGCGCGCGTCGGAACTCCGGCTCAGATCGCGATCCTCTCCGGCGAGCGCATGCGGACGCTCGCCTTTCTCGCCGCCGCGCTCGCCGCGACGCTCGCGGCAAGAGGCGTCCGGCGGTGGCGGCAAAATCGCGTCGGCTCGATCCGACTCACCTATCCTGACCGCACGGTTCGGGCGCCCCGCGGCTTCAGCGTGCTCGAGGCGAGCCTCGTCAACGCCATCCCGCACGCGCATGTGTGCGGCGGGCGCGGCCGCTGCTCGACCTGCCGCATCCGCATCCTCGGCGGCCTCGAGGGCCTGCCCTCCCCGAGCGCCGCCGAACAGGCGGTGCTCGAGCGGGTGCACGCGGGCCGCGACGTGAGACTCGCCTGCCAGCTTCGTCCGACCGAGGACATCGCCTTCGTGCCGATGCTCTCCCCCTATGTGACGACGGTCGACGCCCGCCGGCCCGGCGGCGCCCATTCGGGAATCGAACGCTATCTGGTGATCATGTTCGTCGACATGCGCGGATCGAGCAGGCTCGCCGAGAAGCGGCTGCCGTTCGACACTGTGTTCATCATCAACCAGTTCCTCAACGCGGTGAGCCGCGCGGTGCTGAGCGCCGGCGGCGAACCGAACCAGGTGCTCGGCGACGGACTGCTCGCGCTGTTCGGCATGGGCGAAGAGCCCGACATCGCCTGCCGGCAGGCGATCGCCGCCTCAGCCGGGATCGCCGAGAGGGTCGAGAGCCTGAACGGCGCGCTGGCTCATGGGCTCGTCGAGCCGATCCGCTTCGGCATCGGCATCCACGCCGGCGTCACCGTCGCCGGCGACATCGGCTATGAACGCCACGCGCAATTCACGGTGATCGGCGATCCGGTCAACGTCGCCGCCCGGCTCGAGGCCATGACCAAATCGCTCGACTGCGAAGTCATGATGTCGGAAGAGGTCTACGAGCGCGCCGGCTTCGGCCCGGACGATCTTCCGGCGCGCGAGGTCGAGGCGCGAGGGCGGGACGCCGCGGTGAAGGCGCGCAGCGTTGCGCGCGCCGCGGATCTGGCCCGCCTGATCGCCGGGAGAGCCCCGGCGGTCTCGTGACGGGAGGCTTGCGGGCGCCGCGATCCAGGGGACAAACGCCGCGCCATTCACGCCGCAGGCGGCTCGGTCGCCCCAGGCCCGAGCGAGCGCTGCATCATGACCGAATCCGTCCAGCGGCCGAACTTGAAGCCGACGGCGGGCAGAGAGCCGACCTGGCGGAAGCCGAACCCCTCATGCAGCTTGAGCGAGGCGGCGTTGGCGGCGTCGATATAGCCGATCATCTGACGGAAGCCCGCCGCGGCGCAAGCGTCGATCAGCGCGGTCATGAGCTGGCGCCCGATGCCTGAATGCAGCCGGTCGCTGCGCACATAGATCGAATGCTTGACCGTATAGCGATAAGCCGGCCGCTTGCGGAACGGCGCCGCATAGGCGTAGCCGACCACCGCGCCCGCCTCCTCGGCGACCAGATGCGGCATCTTGCGGTTGTTCATCGAACGGCGGCGACGCTTGAGATCGTCGGCGTCGGGCGTTTCGAAATCACCTTCGACGCTCGCGTCCACGCCGCGCCGGATGTGGTGCAGGTAGATGGCGAGCATCGCGGGAACGTCGCGATCGCGGGAGTTGCGCACCCGCACGGGCCGACGGTCGT